>QLUC01000001.1 GCA_018725275.1 Bacillota bacterium
TCGGACACTGCTCTTAGCAACAGTCCTAGCACTACGCCTGGCCATGCCTATTTTGGCGGTGATAATTATTACCGATTTGTCCTTGGGAATGATTGGACGGGCCGTGCCCCAACTCAATGTGCTGATGTTGGGGTTACCTCTTAAAGCTGGCATTGCTTTGTTGATCTTAGGTGTCCTCTCGCCACTCTTCCTTGATGTAGGGCACAGTCTTGTGTCGCATATGGAGGCCATTGTGGGTGCGGCATTGGAGGGTCTAAGGCCATGAGTCAGCAGGGAGCCGAGGAACGCTCTGAACAAGCGACGCCCAAGCGCTTAAGCGAGGCGCGCGATAAAGGTCAGGTTGCCAAGAGTATGGACCTTATTAGTGCCATAGGTTTTTTTGGCGTCATGGTAGCTTTCGCCACCACCGCCGGGAGATTTATCACCTACGCCTTGACCTACCTGATACGCTCTTTATCTACCTTTGCGCAGCCCACTGCGCGAGATGCAGGATTTGGGCATTTGTTTGGCGAAGCAGTAGCTAGTTACATTTTCATGGTTTGGCCGGCGCTCCTTGGGGCTCTGGTCATCGGCGTTGCGGCTAATGTTCTGCAATCAGGTTTCATCTGGAGCTTAGACCCGATTAAGCCGGAACTAAATCGTCTCAATCCCATCGATGGCCTAGGGCGCATGTTTTCTACTAGGGCACTCTTTGACCTGCTGAAGGCGATGCTGAAGATGGCCCTCGTGGGCTATGCGGTTTTTTCTGGGGTGCAAGCGGAGTTAGGACGATTATTGCAGTCGGGTTTTGCCGAAGGAATGTCTTCTCTTGTTTTAGTGGGAAGGGTGCTCTGGGTGCTGGCCCTCAGGGTCAGCTTGGTTTACGTACTCATTGGCATCGTTGACTTCTTGTACCAACGCTATGAGCACAAAAAAAATCTCATGATGAGCAGGCAAGAGGTCAAGGAAGAGCACAAACAGATGGAAGGCGATCCGCAAATTAGAGCTAAACAGCGCGAGCGAGCCCGCCTTCTCGCTACCCGCCGCATGTTTAGCGATATCCCGCACGCTACGGTGGTCATAACGAACCCCACTCATTTCGCCGTAGCCCTTAAGTACGAGGAAAACAGCGGCGGCGCGCCGACCGTGGTCGCTAAGGGAAGCGATTACTTAGCGCAAAGAATTATCGCCAAAGCTAAAGAAGCAGGCGTTCCCATTGTGCAACAACCGGAAGTAGCGCGGGCTCTGTACCGCCAAGTTGAACTTGGCCGTGAAATTCCGGTAGATCTGTACCGCTTGGTGGCGGAAGTGCTCGCCATGGTACTTAGCCGAGGAGGGGGATTGTGATGCTACAGGCCGTACTAAAAAACACCGACATAATAGTAGCTTCACTGGTCATCGGCATTGTCATGATTATTATCATCCCCCTGGCACCCTGGGCTTTAGACTTACTTCTTATCATTAATATCGCTATTAGCCTAATTATCTTCCTGACCACATTTTTTACCACCAACATTCTCCAACTGAGCGTCTTCCCGACATTACTACTAGTTACTACATTGCTCCGCTTGGCTCTCAATATTTCTTCTACCCGCCTAATATTATCTGCTGGGCAGGCGGGGGAGGTCATCGGCGCCTTTGGCTCCTTTGTCATTGGCGGCAATTATGTGGTGGGCTTGGTAATTTTCATTATCATTACGGTCATTCAGTTTGTGGTCATCACCAATGGTGCGGGGCGTGTGGCGGAGGTTGCGGCCCGTTTTACGCTTGATGCCATGCCCGGCAAGCAGATGGCGGTGGATGCCGATCTCAATGCCGGTCTTATCAATGACGTGCAAGCACGAACTAGGCGACGAGATTTGCAACGGGAATCTGACTTCTACGGAGCTATGGATGGTGCGAGTAAATTTGTCAAGGGGGATGCGATTGCCGGCATCGTGATTACCCTCATCAATATTTTCGGTGGCTTGATCATTGGCATGCTCCAACTTGGCATGTCGATGCAAGAAGCCGCTGCCGTGTATGTCATGCTGACGGTGGGAGACGGCTTGGTCAGTCAGCTACCCGCTCTCCTGATTTCTTCGGCCACGGGCATTTTAGTGACCCGTGCCAACACCGACCATAGTTTCGGCACCGAACTGACCGCGCAGCTCTTTTCCATGCCGCGGGTCTTGGGGATGGTAGCGATCCTCCTTGCGGCCATTGGTCTGGTCCCTCAATTGCCGGCGATGCCTTTTCTCGCCGTCGCCGGGGCTCTCGGCTATGCGGCCTTTGTCTTATACCAAGAAGGAAAGGAAAAAGAGCTGGCCGTAAGTGCCGCAGTTTCCCAAGGTGCACCCAAGGCAAGCGAACCCGAGAACGTGTTGAATTACGTCTCAAATGAGCAACTTGAGGTGGAGATTGGCTTCGGTTTGGTGAAACTCACGGACGGTAGCAAGGGCGGGGATTTGCTGGAAAGATTAGCCGCCCTACGACGGCGCATCATGGCGGAACAAGGACTTTTCATCAGGCCGGTGCGAATTAGGGATAATTTACAGCTTAAGCCGAACCAATACGTTTTTCGAGTGAAAGGAAATCAGGTGGCTGAAGGCGAACTTCTCCCTAACCAGTACTTGGCGATGGACTATGCCGGTGGCAAGGTGGACCTGCCCGGGACAGATACTCTTGAGCCTACCTTTGGTCTCTCCGCACGCTGGATTCAAGGCAATGACAAAGAGAGAGCCGAAATTTTGGGTTACACCGTGGTCGATTGCGCTACGGTCTTAATCACGCATTTAGGCGAAATTGTCCGTCGTCATGCCCATGAACTTCTCGGCCGACAGGAAGTCAAAGAGCTCATGGATAAGGTTAAGGAGCAGCACCCGGCTGTCATTGAAGAGCTCTCCGCAGAGCATGTTTCGATCGGGGATCTCCAGAAAGTCTTGCAGGGCCTGTTGCAGGAGGGAGTGCCTGTCCGGGATCTGGTGACCATCCTCGAGGCTGTAGCTGATAACATCAGGGCATCGAGGGATAGCGATTTTCTTCTGGAGAAGGCTCGTCAAGCCCTCAGCAGGACTATTAGTCAAGGCATTGCGGAGCAGGGGACAATATTCGCGGTGACACTGCATCCGCGGACTGAACAGAACATGCTAGAGTCTGTCGCCAATAGCGGCAACGGCCATATATTGCTCGAACCGGCTAAACTACATCTGTTTTTTGACCGCCTCGGCAAGCAGGGAGAAAGACTGCAGAATCAAGGCCGTCAACCGGTGGTGCTGTGCCCTTCGCGTTTGCGTCTGCCGCTCCGTCGCCTCACCATGCGGCACTTCCCACAGTATGTCTTTATCTCCCCAAGCGAGGTCGCAGCAGGAACTAGCATAGAAACTTTGGGTGTGGTAGGTGCAGAATGAGAATCAAGAAGGTTGTCGCCAAGGATATGCAGGTGGCACTGCATCTCTTGCGCAAAGAGTTGGGGCCCGATGCGGTGATTGTAAGCTCGCGGCCCATCCGGGAACCAGGCTTTTTCGGCTTGTTCAAGCCACCGCGAGTTGAAGTGACTGCGGCCGCAGAACGCCTTCCGGAAAAAGAAATATCAGATGAGTTCCTGAAGAGCGAGCTAATAGAAATTAGGGCACTGCTTAACCAAATCAGTGCCACAGAACTGAAGAGTTCTCTCAAAGGCGGGCTCACTGCCAAGTGGGCGGAGCGCTTTCGCATGGCCGAACTTAGTCCGGAGATAGTCTCGAGGTTGAGTGAGCATCTCGGGCCCGGCTCGGGTGGTAAGAATGATGAAGAAACTAGGGTTCTAGAACATATAGCCAAGTATTTTGCTTTGCCTAAGCCTAAGGGTCGAGGTAAGCGCGTCTCAGTTTTCGTGGGCCCTACAGGTGTCGGCAAGACTACCACCATCGCCAAGATAGCGGCGCGCCGTGCCCTGCAGGAGAAAAAACGTGTGGCGCTTATCACCATCGATACATTTCGCATCGGAGCGGTGGAACAATTAAAGATCTACGGCGATATCATTGGCGTACCAGTAGATGTAGTGACCTCGCCAAATGAATTTCGGGCGTCTTTGCAGCGACACAAACATCGGGATGAGATATTTGTAGACACCACCGGGCGGTCGGCCAAGAAACTGGTGCAGGTGGGAGAGCTTAAGGCCTATTTTGAGGGTATACCGGAACTTGACATTTACTTGGTGGTGAGCGCAACTACCAAGAGCCGTGACCTCCTGGCGATTTATCGCGCTTTTTGTGACCTAGGCCTGTATGCGGCGATTATCACCAAGTGTGATGAGACCGAGAATCTCGGAGGGGTGGTTGATCTCTGTGCTCGCACCTCCATTCCACTCGCATACCTTGCCAACGGACAGAATGTGCCGGAGGATATCCTCGTCGTCGAGCCAAGGGAACTGGCGAAATTGGTGTTAGGGGTGAGAGAATAGTGGGGGATCAAGCCCAGCTTCTACGCAGGTTGGTGGACAAAGACAGAGGAGCGCGTCGCGCCAAAGTTATTACCGTGGCTAGCGGTAAAGGCGGAGTAGGGAAGACCAATATTGTGGTCAACCTCGGTATCGTGCTGGCTGGCCTTGGCCAGGTAACAACCATCGTGGACGCCGATTTGGGGTTAGCCAATGTTGATGTCGTGCTCGGGCAGTACTTTCGGTACGACCTTGAGCATGTCTTAAAGGGTGAAAAGACTCTTGAGGAGGTTATCGGGCTCGGCCCGCATGGACTGCGCATTGTTCCCTCTGCCTCGGGAGTTCCTCAGATGGCCAACATGGAGAACAAGCAGCGCAACCTGCTCATTGCGGAACTAGCCAAGTTAGAACATACCACCGACTTCCTTTTGATCGATACCGGTGCGGGCATTTCGCGCAACGTCCTTTCGTTTGCCAACTTGGCCGACGAAGTTATTATTGTTGTCACCCCGGAGCCTACCTCGCTCGCCGATGCCTATGGGTTAGTCAAGATCTTGGTCAAGGGTAAGGCGGTGCGTAAAATTGCGCTCATCGTCAACCGCGCCCAAGGCATTCAGGAAGGGAAGCTTACCGGGGAACGTTTCCTTGCTTTGACGGAGCGTTTTTTGAATTTCAAGATGCGCTTTCTCGGATATATTCTCGACGACGCCGTGGTCGGTCAGGCGGTCCGCAAACAGCAACCTTTTGTGCAGAGCTACCCAGAATCTTGGCCCAGTCGTCAGCTCGAGAGGATCGCCAAGGAAATGCTTGGGCAGTCCGCTGAAGCCTTGCCGGAGCGCGGGCTACTGAGCGGGTTGTTGAGATTGTTTGGAGGCCGCTAGATGATAAAGCCGGAGCTCTATATTGGTTTAAGATTAGAGATGACACGTGGGGACGACCTAAGCGTCTACGTCACGCGCGTGGAGGACCTGTCTCGTCTGGAGTTTGCGGTGGGTGTGCCCTTTGGTGACCATGCCGTGGAGGTGTTCCACCCGGGAGACGAAGTGTTCTGTTCTTTTGGTGATAAAAATGCCCATGCCCTATGGGGTTTCGCTACGCGGGTCCTTCGCCGTGAAGTACAGGGGATACCACTTTACTATCTCTCTTTGCCGACGAACTTCAAGCGGGTCCAGCGTCGCAATTTTTTTAGGCTGCGGACTCTCGCCCAAGCTAAATTTCGCGTGATGGGCGATCTCCCATGGCACTCAGCCTATGTCCTCGACATCAGTGCCGGTGGGGCGCGCCTCTCCCATCGTGATCCTTTGGCCTACCTCGATATGGTGGAGATCACTTTTGCTCTGCCCAAGACGGAACTTCATTTTATCCTGCAGGGACGAGTAGTACGGGTGGAGCGCGTTGATTCTCAGGGAGTTCATCTATTTCATAGCGGCATCGAGTTTATTAATTTGCCTATCGGCACCCAAGACCGTTTGGTGGGTTACGTCTTTGCGCGAGTTTCGGAAACAAAACGCACCAGAGGGGAATGACAGTGGCAAAGTGGGGTCCTACAGGTGCTGAACGAGAGCAGATGCTGCAATCTTTCTTGCCGCTAGTCGGCCGCATTGCCGCACGGATTTACATCCCGAACCCCGCGGTCATCGACAAAGAAGATTTGATATCGCAAGGTGTTATTGGTTTACTAGAAGCCATCGAAAAATACAACCCCGACCGAGATGTGAGCTTTGAATCCTTCGTCTATCGCCGCGTGCACGGCGCGATGATTGACTCCATCAGGGCGGTTAGTTTTAGCACGCGCACCGTCAATGACCGCGTTAAACAGTATCGGGAGGCAGAAGACAGGCTAATGGCAGCAGGGGAGAGCGTCACCGAAGAGAATGTAGCCAAGTTGATGGGCCTGTCACTGACGCAAGTGCGCGACATCCTTGGGCATATTTTCTTTCGGGCGGTTGTTTCACTGGACAAGGTGCTGTATTCTGATGATGGGGATGAGTGTGCCGCTCTAGAAGCCATCGGTTCCCATACCAGCCCCAACCCCGCACAAATCCTTGAGGAAGCTGAACTACGGGCCGGGTTGGTCGCGGCCTTGGAAACGTTGGCACTGCGTGACAGACAGTTACTTAACATGTACTATGTTGAGGAGATGACCTTAAAAGAAATTGCCGCCGTATTTGAGGTGACCGAAGGCAGGGTCTCGCAACTCCATGCGCGGGCACTACTGCGACTGAGAAATATTCTTCGACAGGGGAGGTAGAGACGGTCATGATGTACTTTGTTTTTTTCTTTCTTGGCCTGTTGGTCGGCGTTTTGGGAGCATACATCTACCTTAAGCTCAGTCATGAGGTCGCCGACCAACAAGGGCAGAGACTGGAAGCCCGACTGCAGTCCGTCGAAGAGCAGGTTTCATTTTTGGCACTACAGGTTGAGGATGGACAAAAAGCAATGCCATTACCGCGCACCAGAAAGAAGACTGCGCCGAGCGACAACCATCAAAAGGCCTTGAGCCTGCTGGCGGACGGATCTGATCCGGGCACGGTGGCTCGCACCATCAACATGCCCCTTGGGCAGGTTCAACTTCTAAACAAACTTTACAGGAAGGAATGAAGCACATGCTCAGGGGATTGTATCAAGCTACAGCGGCGATGGCTATTGCCAAAGCCAAGCAAGAAAATATCTCCGGCAATATCGCCAACGTGGAAACAGTGGGCTTTAAGCGCCAAGTGTTGAGTGAAGAGGTGTTTTCTCAGGCGATGCTCCTGGCACAGGTAGGGCCGCTAGCCAACGCTCTTGGTTCATCCACAGCCCGCCCTGCCATCAGCGAACCAAGGCTTGACTGGGGTCTGGGGCACGTGACGGCTTCGGATTCTCCGTTTCACCTAGCCTTAGGCGGGGGTGGTTTTTTTGCCATTATGACCGCGGATGGCCTGCGCTACACTAGGGCAGGGGATTTTCGTCTTGACGCCGAAGGTTACTTGGCAGATGCCTTTGGCGGCCGGTTGCTGCTAAACGACGGGCAGCCGTTGCGCTTTACGGGCGGGAACTTTCGCGTCGACACAAGCGGGGAGGTCTTTCAAGATGATGTTTCGGTGGGCATTCTCCAAGTGGTGGATTTTGCCGACCGCAATGCTCTGCTGAAGGATCGCCAAGGGCAGTTTATGGCCACAGGCCTTACGCCAACTGCCGTCCTCCCAGAGGTAAAACAGTTCCACCTAGAACTCTCGAACGTAGACCTAGCCAAGGAGATCATGGAAATGCTCCTCGTAACGCGGGTGTTTCAGAGTGCCCAGCGCATCGTAGCCACATACGACCAACTGATGGAAAGGGCTCGCGACATAGGAAGTGCACGATAGGGGGGTGAAGGAATGCTCGCTGGCATTAAACGTAGTTTCAGTGGTTTGATGGCCCAAATGCAGCGTCTCTCAGTGAAGGGAGCCAATATTGCTAACGCTACTACTCCTGGGTTTAAGCGGACAGAAGGGACATTTAGTGAGATGCTCTTGTCGGGGCTTGACGGCAGGCATGTGCCTGTCATCTCCGGCGAGGGTAGTAACCTCACCCGGGGGGTGGAGTTTCGGGGAGAACTTCTTTTCACTCAGGGGGGCTTAGTAGCAACCGGCCGACCTTTGGATATTGCAGTCGAGGGGCGCGGGCTGATCGAGCTCGTGGATGGGGCGGGACGCACGAGCTATACGCGTAACGGCAGCTTCACCCTTGATGGGTCTGGGCGCATAGTCCATAGTTCCGGGGGATGGCTCGAAGGACTGGTTGTTCCGACCGGTGCCACCATCATTGATATCGACCAAGAGGGGATGGTGTCGGTCGCCCACGAAGGCGGCGTTGTCGAAATTGGGCGTATACGCCTAACTTCGTTTCTTAACCCCGCCGGATTGGATAGCATTGGTCAATCTACTTATGCTGCTACGGAAAACTCGGGCCCTGCAGAGATAGATGATCAAGCGAAATTACACCAAGGCTACCTAGAGTTAAGCAATGTTTCCCTCGCCGATGAGATGACCTCACTCATCAGGGCACAGAGGGCTTACCAGGCAAGTAGTCACGCGGTGCGTACCTTAGATGAGATGTGGGAAAATGTCAATGCGTTGCGCAGGTAGTCGGGAGGATTAACGATTGGATTACTACGTTGGAATTGGGGAGCTCTGCGTTGCGCGTGCCCCTAGCACAATTGTCACCCGAGGATTAGGATCATGTGTGGGGGTGGTGCTACACGATATCAATCGCAGTGTCGGAGGTCTGGCTCATATAATGCTCCCCAGTAGCACTGACTTCACCAGCTATACTAATCCCCATAAGTTTGCAGATTTAGCCATACCAGCTATGCACGAGCAGTTGCAGCAGCTCGGTGGTCGTAATTTTAAGGCACGCATAGCGGGCGGAGCTAAAATGTTCGCGACTATCTCGGAGCGCGCCGGATTTGATGTGGGGTTCCGCAATGTTGAGCGGGTACGTCAAGTATTGCGCCAACTCGGCATCGCCATTGTGAACGAGGATGTGGGAGGTAGCGTTGGTCGCACGGTGACATTTGAGGTTTCTACCGGAAGCGTCAAAGTGAGGTCGGTGGGGCGAGGTGAGCAGGTACTTTGATGGAAGAGGTTCATTTTAGTAAATTTAAGCAGCGCTTAAAAAGCCAGTACGGGTTAGACCTTGAACTCTACAAAGAGGCGCAAATAATGAGACGACTTCGGGGGTATATGCAGCGCCACCAACTTAGCGGGTTTGCGGAGCTTGAAAATTACATTGGGTCTAGCCATCAAGCGACGCACCTCATTGATTACTTAGACATCAATGTTTCCGAATTTTTTAGAAACCCTGAGCTCTTTACTTACTTAGAGCAGGATGTCTTATCTCGGTGGTTGACCAAAAATCCACCTGTGCGCATTTGGAGTGCGGGCTGCTCGATTGGAGCCGAACCATATTCTCTGGCGATTGCCATACTCGAAGCAGGTTTTCGCGGGCTTCCCTCCATTTGGGCGACAGATCTTGACGCCGGTGCCCTGCAGCAGGCCAAAGTCGGCCAATACGCTTTGCAAGATGTGCGCAATGTTACACCTAGTCGTTTAAAGAAGTATTTCGACCTCGCCGGTGACACCGTCACCGTTAAATCAGTACTCAAGGAGCGCCTGCAGTTTGCCAGGCATGACTTGCTCTGTGACCCCATTAAAGGCAGTTTTGAATTGATCGTCTGTCGCAATGTGGCTATCTATTTTACTGAGGATGCCAAGACGGCGATGCTTAAGAGGTTTGCTGCTGCTCTAGCCAACGATGGGATATTGTTTACCGGGGCCACCGAAAGCTATTTAAATTACCGCGAACTTGGCTTAAACCGTGTGTCCTCTTGTTTCTATCGGAAAGAAGGTGCGTAGATGCAACAAGTCTCTAGCTTTCAATTGGATGTCCTGAACGAAATTGGCAACATTGGGGCAGGTAATGCGGCCACGGCTCTTTCACTCCTTATGGGGAGTCCTGTTGACATGGCCTTGCCGTGGACTAAATTTTGTCCGCTCGAAGAGGGTTGCGCTTTGCTCAGCCGTCCGGATGAAGTTGGTGTGGGCGTGCAGATTGGTCTTGATGGGAGTGTCACCGGGCGAATGCTCCTTACTTTCGATGAGGCGAGTGCACTACATATTTTGCAGGCCTTCGGGGACATGTTGCCGGAGAAGGATTTGGATAATGAAATGGCGCGTTCAGCCCTCATGGAAGTAGGCAATATTGTCGCGGGGTCTTTTGTCACCGCGCTTTCCGAGTTCTTAAAGGCGTCCGCCTGGTGCAGCCCGCCGACCTTGGTGCATGATTATTTTGATGCATTTGTCTGCACAGTTATGGTCAGTGGTTGCCAAGACACGGACTATGTATTAGTCTTTAAGACGGAGCTTCAAGTTGGGGGCAAGGTGCTACACAGTGACCTGGCATTTATGCCGACAGAAGACTCTTTTCGTATGATTATGAACGCGCTAGGAGCAACAGGGGGGTAATGTTTTGGGAAAGAAAATATTAGTGGTGGACGATGCGGCATTTATGCGCATGATGCTCTCCGATCACCTCACCAAGGCGGGATTCGAAGTTGTCGGACAAGCCGAAAACGGGGCGGTGGCCATTATTAAGTACAAGGAGCTACGGCCAGATATGGTGACAATGGATATTACCATGCCCGAGATGGATGGTATCCAAGCCGTAAAAGAAATCAAAAAATTCGACCCTGCGGCTCGTATTGTTATGTGTAGCGCCATGGGGCAACAACAGATGGTGATGGAGGCCATCCAAGCTGGGGCGCGGGACTTTATCGTCAAGCCATTTGATGTGACAAGGGTTGTGCAAGCAGTAACCAAGGCTCTCTCCTAGGTCGCATCATGCGGGAAATACTTAGTCAAGCTGAGATTGATAGCCTCCTCAAGAGCTTGGAGCAAGGGGAAGTTGAAACCGTCGGGGTTCAGAAAGAGCAGCCTAAGGTGCGCAAGTATGATTTCCGCCGCCCCAATCGGTTCTCCAAGAATAACCTGCGCAATCTCTCGCAAGTCCACGAAAACTTTGCGAGACAGTTAGCTAACTTTTTAACCGCATATTTACGCACCCCAGTGCAGGTTAAAGTAGCCACCATCGATCAAGTGGCATTTGAGGACTTCGTGGTTTCCTTGCCTGGGCATACTGTTGCTACAGTTTTTTCTATGAATGAGCAGGGTCTCGCTTTGTTTGCCGCCGGTACGGATCTCATTATTCCGATAATCGATCTCATCTGTGGTGGTGCAGGCGACCCGGTCAAGAAATCTCGTTCACTCACCGAGATAGAGCTAGCGATCTATCGCCGCGTGTGCCTCCATATTTTGGAGCGGTATGAATCTGTCTGGGGAGATTTGGCCACAGTCTCCTGCTCGATACGGTCTATGGAGACAAACCCCCGGCTGATACAGGCCATGTCCGGCGGGGAGATGGTCGCGGTCACGGCCTTGACCGTGGCGATAAACCGCAGCCAGGGCGTTCTGATGTTCTGTCTCCCCTTCCCCTCTATGGAACAAATATTAGGTAAGAAGTCTGAGGCCGTCTCCGCCATAGATGCATCTACGGTGCAACTGCAGTGGCTAACGCGGCAAAAGATTCTGAGCGCGGCCGCTTTAGATTTGACGGCGATGCTGGGGGGCAATGAAATTACTGTGCGGGAGTTTCTCCAGCTTAGTGCCGGAGATGTCTTTACTTTGAGTACGAAGCTCGACGGTTTTGTCGAACTACTGGTGGAAAATAATCGAACCTTTCTCGCTCAACCGGGGATGATAGGTAGACAAATGGCGGTGCAAATAGTGACGACGCTGTCAGAAGGAAGTGACGGGATTGAGCAATAGGTATTTGTCGCAAGATGAGATAGACGCAATCCTCCACATGGGAGTAGCAAATGAGCTGTCCACACTGAGTGCCATGGAGGCTGACGCCATTGGGGAGGTCGGCAATATCTCCATGGGTACGGCGGCCACAACGCTTTCTCAACTCCTTGGCCAACGCGTCAGCATCACCACGCCACGGGTGACCGTCACCACCCTGGCGGGACTCTATGCGCAGTTTTCTGTGCCCTATTTGGCCATATCAGTTAATTATACTAAAGGACTGGCTGGGTACAATCTCTTGGTAGTTCGCAATGACGATGCCGCGGTGATTGCGGATTTAATGATGGGTGGAGACGGCAGACCAGCATCGCTGGAACTTGATGAGATGAGGATCAGCGCTGTCTCGGAAGTCATGAACCAGATGATTGGCACGGCGGCGACCTCGATGCATTCCCTTTTTGGCCGACAAGTAAACATTTCACCTCCGAGCGTAGTGCAATTCGATCACCCCCCCAAACCTGATGCCAACCTCGATTTGAGTGAGGAGACGCTCGTCGTGGTGACTTTTCGCATGGTCATCGGCAGTTTTGTGGACAGCGAATTGTTGCAGATTATGCCCATGCGTAGCGCCCAGCAGATGGTTGAGTTGCTCATGCCGCCCTCTCCGTCATCCGCAAGGCATGATGTTCCTCCACCAGTCGACCTGCCGTCGCCAATTATCTCTGCGCCAGAGGTGCCGGTTGTGCAACGCGCGCAATTTTCTCAACTACCACCACCCCCTAGTTCTATCCCTGGCGCCAACATCGACCTGATACTTGATGTTCCCCTGCATGTTTCAGTGGTGCTGGGCAAGTGCCGGCGATCTATTAAGGATGTTATTACCATGGGCATCGGCAGTGTAGTCGAGCTTGATCGCATGGTTGAAGACCAGGTGGACATTTTGGTCAACGGGACCCTCATTGCCAAGGGGGAAATTGTCGTCGTCAATGAAAACTTTGGCGTCAGATTGACGAGTATCCTTAGCCCCGTGGAGCGGTTAAAGGAATTGGCCAAGGGCAAGTAATACTCGCTAGGCGATCCTATCCGGTTTGTTTCCATAACTTGCATACAACTGTAACACAGGAATGTGCGTCACCTTGGCGAATAAAAACGCTGGAGGTGACAAAAATTTTGTACAAAAAAACGCTTGTCGCATTAGTCTTGCTGTCGCTCTTTGCTGCCAGGGGATATAGTGCTCTTTACCCACGGCCAAGCTCGGTGGACGGGCTTGTGGCATCGCCCTCCCCCGTACATCCCGCACTCAAGCTCTCGCTGGTCGCGCGGTATCGCGCGAGGCCATGAAAATGGGCGACATCTTAGTTTTCGTGAACACCTATCGGGAGGGTATATCCCACGTGGGGATCTATATCGGTGAGGGTCGGTTCATCCATGCCGTGCCGCGTTCTGGGGTATCTTATGCCAGTCTTAACCAAGACTATTGGAACACAAGACTGCATAGCGTACGGCGGGTGCTCCCCTAAGAAAGCAATTAATCTGCATTTTTTGGCAAGGCTGCGTGTGAGGCGCAGCTTTTCCTGTTATAATTACCCTAGGCAGGAGGGGAGATTATGGAGAGACGGCACTTTTACGCAGCACTCTCTCAGGTCGCTGGAGTGCGGCATGGGGAGATCGCGCATCTCAATATTCCTTCCGGTGGCATGTATGCGGCGAGTGACTTTGCAGGGGTGGGTCTAAACCTGCCTGTGGCGCAAGCGGCGGCAAAAGCGCTTCGGGAATTTGACGTTGCCAGATGGGAACAGAGCCTGCAGCTGGCCAATTGTCGGGCCATAGCCATTGGCGATCCCCTCTACCCGAGCGCACTCCTTGACCTGTATGCCCCACCGCTCCTTCTATACTATCGCGGGTCGATAGGCTGCCACCCGCGCGTGGCGGTGGTGGGCACTCGTAGGGCTACCTTCTATGGCCGGCAAGTGGTCGAAACTTTTGTCCCGCTCCTTGTTTCGGCCGGACATAGCATCGTCAGTGGTCTAGCGCTAGGCATAGATACTTATGCCCATCAGGCCACTCTAAAGTTAGGCGGGCACACCATTGCGGTTCTGGGTTCTGGTCTCGATTATACCTATCCGCAGGCTAATAAGTTCCTCGCGGAGAGCATTGTCGACCATGGTGGCGCGCTTTGCAGTGAATATGCCCCTGGCTCACCGCCTCTGCGACACCATTTTCCAGCCCGCAACCGCCTCATTAGTGCGTTAGCCAAGGCCTGCCTAGTGGTTGAGGGCGATTTAACCAGCGGAGCGCTCATTACCGCGACGCACGCTCTCGAGCAAGGGCGCGAGGTGCTGGCGGTGCCTGGGAGCATCTTCAGCCCGCAAAGTAGGGGGACGAACTACCTGATCAGCCAAGGTGCCGTGCCGTTGACCGACCCGGCCATATTGCTCGCGACACTAGGCATAAATTCTCTTCACACTATAGTTACGGATAATACGAAAGGAAGCCCGGAGGCGAACCTGGTGCTCAGCACCTTAGGAGCTAGTGCGCTTACTGCCGATGACCTAGTTGTGGCAATCGGCAGGAATATATCTTCTGTGCTGGCAACCCTGAGCGAACTAGAGATAGCAGGAGTTATCTCCCGCTTGCCAACCGGGCAGTATATATGCCATAATCCAAGGGTTAGTCGGAAGTAAGGCGCGAGCAGGCTATAAACATAGGAGCAGAGGTGTGTTGATGGCGGAATACTTGGTAATTGTTGAGTCACCTGCCAAAGCGAAAACCATCGCGAAGTACCTTGGTCGACAATATACGGTTAAGGCCTCTTTTGGGCATCTGCGCGATTTGCCAAAGAGTCAACTGGGAGTTGATGTCGATCAAGACTTTGCCCCTAAATACATCACCATCAGGGGTAGGGGAGAGTTGCTCAAAGAACTGAAGACGGCTGCACGCAAGGCAACATTGGTCTACTTGGCAACTGACCCTGATCGAGAAGGCGAGGCCATCTCGTGGCATTTAGCGCAGGCTCTCGAGATAGACACCTCCGTGCCTTGCCGCGTTACATTCAATGAGATTACTAAAAGTGCGGTGCAAAAGGCATTTAAGGAGCCGCGCGAGATCGCGGCTTTGCTTGTCAGCGCCCAACAAACTAGGCGCATTCTCGACCGCATTGTGGGTTACAAACTCTCGCCCTTGCTTTGGGCGAAAGTTAAAAAGGGACTAAGTGCCGGGCGCGTGCAATCGGTGGCTGTGAGACTCATTGTTGACCGGGATATGGAGATAGCTGCCTTTGTCCCAGAAGAGCATTGGAGCCTTGCAGCAAGTCTCAAAACGAGTGAGGGCAAGCCTTTTCAAGCCACTCTAAGCAATAGGGACGTCAGTAACGAGAGCGAAATGCAAAAAATCATGGCGGACCTTGCCGATAAAATTTTTGTGGTCGCCAGCGTAAAGAAGAGCCAAAGGGAGCGCAAACCAGCGCCACCATTTACAACGAGCACCCTCCAACAAGAAGCTTCGCGCAAGCTTGGGTTTACCGCCAAGCGCACCATGCGCTTGGCACAATCATTGTACGAGGGCATCGAACTTGGCAAGGAAGGCTCAGTGGGGCTAATCACCTACATGCGCACCGACAGCACGAGGCTTAGCGGTACGGCCATTGGGGGAGCAGCCACATATATCAAGGCGCGTTATGGCGATGAATATCATGAGGCGCGCCAATTCTCCGGCAAAAGTGGCTCTCAAGATGCCCATGAGGCCATTCGCCCCTCATATGTAGAACGAGACCCAGAACAGCTTAAGGACATGCTCAGCAAGGAGCATTTCCGGCTGTACAAACTCATCTATGACCGGTTTATTGCTTCACAAATGTCGGTCGCTGTTTTCGCCCAGGTGCATGTAGAGATTAGCGCGGGGGAATACACTTTTAAGGCCCATGGTTCGCGCCTGGTATTCCCGGGATTCATGGCCGTCTATAGTGAGAGCCTAGACAAGGAAGAAGACGAGGGTTCATCTCTGTTGCCCGAGCTCACCGCGGGGCAGGCCCTAGTGCTTAGCAAGCTATTGCCCAAGCAACATTTTACCGAACCACCCCCCTCGTTCACTGAAGCCAGCCTCATCAAACTGCTTGAAGAGGAGGGCATAGGGCGACCTAGCACTTATGCGCCCATCATTGATACTATCGTGGACCGTGGATATGTGATCAAAGAAAAAAAGAAGTTCGTCTCCACGGAACTTGGACAGGTGGTCACTCGTATACTTAAGGAGTACTTCCCGGGGATAGTCGAGGTGGAGTTTACTGCCAAGATGGAGGGGCAACTTGATGCGGTAGAGCAGGGGAACGCCAAGTCGCTCGATGTCTTGCGTGAGTTTTATTCTCCCTTCGCCAAGCAACTGTCCCATGCCTTTGTCAGTATGGAGAAAATTTCTGTGGCCGATGAAGAGTCGGACCAAAATTGTGAGCTATGTGGCCGGCGCATGGTGTTCAAGATGGGGCGATTCGGCAAATTCCTTGCTTGCCCAGGTTTTCCAGAGTGCCGCAACACAAAGCCGATCTTAACAGAAACGGGAGCGAGTTGCCCGTTGTGCCAAGGAAAGATAGTAGAGCGTCGGAGCAAGAAAGGCAGGCTATTTTATGGCTGTGGGAATTATCCGACCTGCCTCTTTGTTTCCTGGAACAAACCATCGGCCCAGATATGTGCGAAGTGCGGGGCGTTCACGGTGGAGAAAAAGAACCGCCGCGGCGAAAAGGTCTTTGTTTGTGCCAACCCTGCCTGCGGAGCCAAACAGGAGGAGCGGTCTTGACTAAAGTGATTGTCATCGGGGGAGGACTGGCCGGGGTGGAAGCGACCTGGCAGTTGGTGCGCCAAGGCATTCCCGTTGAGCTTTTTGAGATGAGACCTCTTTGCAGCACCGGCGCCCATCATACCGGGTTCTTGGGTGAGCTCGTTTGTAGCAACTCCTTGCGAGCGATCGATATTGGCAATGCTGTTGGGTTACTAAAAGAAGAGATGCGCCGGTTGTCTTCCTTGGTGATGGAGGTCGCTCTAGAGACCCGTTTGCCAGCCGGAGGCGCATTGGCGGTGGATAGGCTCGAGTTCGCCGCGACCATCACGGAGACCTTGGAGAATCATCCCTTGGTGAGTATTCGCCGCGAGGAGGTGCGAGAGCTGCCCAAGAAGGGGATAGTCGTAGTGGCTTCCGGTCCCCTCACCTCGACTGCGCTTGCCTCCGACATTGGGGCTCTCCTCGGAGAAGAGTTTCTCTCTTTTTTTGACGCGGCTGCGCCCATTGTGACCAAAGAATCGATCGATTTAAGCCGGGCTTTCTTTGCCTCCCGTTACGGCAAGGGTGAGGCGGATTATCTAAACTGTCCGCTCACCGAAGAAGAGTATGAACGCTTCTTTACCGCCCTTTGCTCGGCAGAAAGGCAAAAACAGAACTTCCTCGACAAGGAAAGCTTCTTCGAAGGATGTATGCCCATCGAGCATATGGCCGAGCGCGGCCGTGACACTATGCTTTTTGGTCCGCTGAAACCCGTCGGCCTTGTGGACCCGCAAACCGGTAAGCGCCCCTTTGCGGTAGTGCAGTTGCGCCAAGATAACCGTGCCGGGACGTTGTACAACCTAGTGGGTTTTCAAACCAGGCTCAAGTGGGGAGAACAAAAACGCGTCTTTTCGCTAATTCCCGCCCTAGCAAAGGCCGAGTTTGTCCGTTTCGGAGTGATGCACCGCAATACATTCATCAACTCTCGGCAAGTGCTGGCCCCTACTCTCCAGTACCATCAGCGAAAAGAGCTGTTTTTTGCGGGTCAATTTACCGGCGTTGAAGGTTATGTAGAGTCGGCTGCCTCCGGCCTAGTGGCAGGCATTAATGCCGGTCGCGCTTTTCGTGGATTCGAGCCCTTGGTGTTCCCAATAAATACCGCACATGGGGCTCTTCTTAATTACATCACCGATGCAACGCTTGCGACTTTTCAGCCCATGAATGTCACTTTTGGATTGTTCCCTCCTTTAACGAACCCCCCACGCGACCGCAAGCAGCGCAATCTCGCCTATGGGCAGCGCGCCTTGCAGGAATTAGCAGATTTTTGCGACAAGAATATCGCCTTGACTTGTGTCCTCTAGGCTAAACGTGGTAAAATCGTGGTGGTGATGGTGTATGGAAAAACATATCAGCGGTTTTCTTCTGAACCTGTCTGCGGATAAGGGGTTTTCGCCGAAAACGATTGCGAGCTATGCCCACGATTTGGCGCAGTTCACGCATTTTTTTGGTGATGACAAGGACATCAAGGACGTTTCCCGGGTGGATATGCGGAGCTTCTTAGCCCATTTGTACAAACAGGGCTACGCAAAAAGCAGCGGAGCAAGGAAGATATCGTGTTTGCGTTCCTTTTTTGCCTACTTGCAGCGGGAACAAGTCATCGAGGGCAATCCTGCCCGTCAAATTTCCTTGCCTCGCCGAAGAAGAACCTTGCCTCTTTTCTTGCATCGTCCCGACATGGAGAAGCTTCTTGCATCCCCTCGGGATTACTTGCTTGAACAGAGGGACCGCGCGCTCTTGGAATTACTTTACGCTACCGGCTGTCGGGCGAGTGAAATCGTTAGCCTCAGGCTTGACTCCTTCGATTGGTACTCTCGCACCCTCAGGGTGATGGGCAAGGGGGGAAAGGAGCGACAGGTTCCCTTTGGGAGAATTGCAGGAGATTGTCTCTTGCGCTATCTGGAGGAAGTGCGACCAAGGCTCTTGGCTAATCCTCAAGTTGTTCATTTTTTTCTCAACTACTCGGGGCATCCCCTTTCGCAGCGGAGCATCGGGAGGATTCTTGATAAGCACCTTAAGCGCACCAACCTGCCCGGGGAAACTACCCCCCATAGTTTGCGCCATTCTTTTGCCACCCACATGCTAGATAACGGAGCTGATTTGCGTTCTGTTCAGGAACTGCTAGGTCATTCCTCGGTATCTACGACGCAAATTTACACCCATGTCACTAGCGAAAGAATCAGGGCAGTGTACAACAAGGCTCATCCCCGTGCGTAGTTGACGCTAAGGAGTATTCTCTGCCCTATTCGAGCGCGCCGGAAGCCGCGTTATTGTTTCCGAAAGAAAAATTTATAGACGGAGGTAAGTGTTGTGAATTTTCTTGATAAGACTCGCCAATTGAACAAGGTGTTGCGGCAATCAGCGGGAGAGACGGTGAGGTTTAGTGACCTGGCACAACTGTTTAGTCAGGTGTTTACTGCTAATGCCTATATCCTTAACACGCGGGGCAAGCTCCTCGGGGTTGCGCTCATTGACGAATATGATTGCGACCTCCTAAAGCGCCATGTCCGTTCCGGACGCTTCCCAGCTGATTACAATGACAAGCTCATGGGCATCCATGAGAGCAACATCAATTGTCGCGAGACCGAAAGCTGCGTCTTTGACGAGTCAGTATGCGAGCACACCAACAAGCTAACCAGCATTATCCCCATCGTGGGTAGAGGGGAAAGACTGGGGACATTGTTGATTGCGCGCTTCGATGAACCCTTGAGCAGCGATGACGTGGCCCTAGCGGAGTTTGGCGCGACTATTTTGGCCATGGAACTTCTGCGGGCCCGTCAAGAGGTCGCCAGTCAAGAATCACGCCAGCGCGCCGTAGTAGAGCTGGCAGTAGACACCTTGTCGTATTCCGAGCTTGAGGCCATTGAGCACATTATGCGCGAATTAGGCAGTGAGCAAGAGGGTCTGCTCGTGGCGAGCAAGATCGCTGATCAGGCGGGGATAACTCGCTCGGTCATAGTCAATGCCTTGCGCAAGCTCGAGAGCGCCGGGGTAATTGTCAGTCGTTCCCTAGGCATGAAGGGCACCTATATCAAAGTGTTGAATAACAAGCTACTCGAGGAATTAGCCAAAAAAGAGCACTAAAAGTTGCCTGTTATTAATGGGTATGCTATACTGACTTTCGGTGTTTAAACTACACACGCACTCCGATGGGCAAAGGTGTGTCCCCGGCAGGGGATTCTTTCCTACATGACGGGTGCGGAGGAAAAACAAAGGAGGTATTACCATGGCGGTAGTCAGCATGAAGCAACTGCTCGAGGCTGGTGTGCACTTCGGGCACCAAACGCGGCGTTGGAACCCCAAGATGGCTCCATATATCTTTATGGAGCGCAATGGCATCTACATTATCGACCTGCAAAAGACTGTCCGTAAGCTCGAGGAGGCTTACTCCTTCATCAAGAGCGTAATTAGAAATGGCGAGAGCATCCTCTTTGTGGGGACGAAGAAGCAGGCACAGGAGGCTGTGGTTGATGAAGCAGTCCGCTGTAACATGTTTTTCGTCAACCAGCGCTGGTTGGGTGGCACCCTCACTAACTTCCAAACCATCGAGAAGCGGGTTAAGAGATTGCACGATCTTGAGCGCATGCGCGAAGATGGAACATTCTCGGCCTTACCCAAGAAAGAGGTAGTGAACCTTTATAAAGAGATGGAGCGCCTAGAGAAATTTCTCGGGGGCATCAAGAAGATGCACGGGCTCCCCGGCGCCCTCTTTGTCATAGATCCGCGCAAGGAAAAGAACGCCATCGCCGAGGCGCGCCGACTGGGCATTCCCATTGTGGCAATCGTCGATACAAACTGTGACCCGGATGAAATCGACTACATTATTCCAGGTAACGATGATGCTATTAGAGCCGTCAAGCTCATCACTGCGACCATTGCCGATGCAGTGCTGGAAGCACGGCAGGGCGAGCAACTGGCTGAATAGCCGTTTTATTTACAGGCAAGAAGGGAGCTCCTACTATGGCCAAAATTGAAGCAAGTCTTGTTAAAGAACTCCGCGAACGCACTGGCGCCGGCATGATGGATTGCAAGAAGGCGCTCTCAGAGACTAGTGGCGACATGGAAAAAGCAGTGGAATTTTTGCGCGAGAAGGGCCTGGCCGCAGCCACTAAGAAATCTGGTCGCATCACCAGTGAGGGCATCGTCGAGTCATATATCCATGGTGGAGGGCGCATCGGCGTATTAGTCGAGATGAATTGCGAGACTGATTTCGTAGCGAAGAATGAAGACTTTCGCGCTTTGGTACGGGATATGGCTATGCAGATCGCCGCTGCTAACCCGCAGTACATCACCCGCGAGGAAGTGCCCACCCACATTATTGAACATGAAAAGGAAATCCTCAGGGCTCAGGCCATCAACGAGGGGAAACCCGAGAAGATCATCGACAAAATGGTCGAGGGGCGGCTGGAGAAGTATTTTGCTGAGGTGTGCCTCATGGAGCAGAACTTCGTGCGGGAAGGCGATCAGAGCGTTAAAGAATATATTCAGTCCAAGGTTGCTGTTTTTGGTGAAAACATGGCGGTGCGCCGTTTTGCTCGCTTCCAAATGGGTGAAGGTCTGCCAAAGCGTTCTGAAGCTTAGTGAAAAGGGAACACCTCGGTGTTCCTTTTTTCCGATGCGCATAATCGGGTTTCAAAGGAGGGATAAGGATGGAGCGTCCTAAGTATAGTAGGGTGATCCTCAAGTTGAGTGGTGAGGCCCTCGCCGGGGAGTTAGGTTACGGCATCAGCAGTGAAGTGATTGCTGCGGTGGCCGAGCAGTTAGTGGAAATCAGGCGACGTGGCGTGGAACTCGCCGTAGTCGTCGGTGGAGGCAATATTTGGCGTGGAGCTGTCGGCAGTGCCAAGGGCATGGATCGCGCTACGGCAGATTACATGGGTATGTTGGCCACAGTGCTCAACGCTCTCGCCTTGCAGGATGCTATTGAGAAGCTGGGGGTGTCAACCCGGGTGCAGACGGCTATTGAGATGAGGGAGGTAGCAGAGCCTTACATTCGCCGCAAAGCCATCACCCATCTCGAAAAAGGATACATCGTCATCTTTGCCGCCGGCACAGGTAACCCATATTTTTCTACAGACACCACCGCCGCCCTGCGTGGGGCCGAAATTGGTGCAGAGATTATTCTAAAAGCAACCCAGGTTGATGGTGTATACGATAGCGATCCTCGCAAGAACCCCGATGCCATACGCTACACGGAGTTGTCCTACATCGATGTTTTACAGCAAAACTTAGGGATCATGGACGCCACGGCCACCTCTCTCTCCATGGTTAATAACATCCCGATATTAGTTTTTAGCCTGGAAGATGTTAACAATATCTCTCGTGCCGCGCTCGGCGAGGACATTGGAACATATGTAAGGAGGGACACTAAGTGATCAAGGAGATTGTCAAGGAACTAGAAGATAAAATGAAAAAAACAGTGGTAGCCTTGCAGAAAGATCTCGGGGGACTCCGCGCAGGTCGGGCGAATCCCGGACTGTTAGAAAAAATTACTGTGGAATATTACGGTGTTCCCTCGCCCTTGGCTCAAGTGGCCACTATTACCGTGCCTGAGGCACGTTTGCTTGTCATTCAACCTTGGGATAAATCTCTGCTCAAGAGCATCGAAAAAGCTATTCAGAAGTCCGATCTCGGGTTAACTCCTAACACTGACGGCACAGTAATTCGCTTGACAATCCCGGCCTTAACACAGGAGCGCCGTAGCGAACTAGTTAAAGTGGCGAGAAAGAAGGCCGAAGACGGGCGTGTTGCCGTGCGACATCTGCGCCGTGATGGCAATGACATGATCAAAGAGTTAGAAAAAGACGGCGAAATTTCTGAAGATCAAGCTAAGAAAGCCCAGGAAGAAGTGCAAAAGCTCACGGACAAGCACATCAAAGAAGTGGAAGAAGTCCTGCTCACAAAAGAAGCAGAAATCATGGAAATATAACCCATGACCCCTCTCGCCAGGGGTTTTTTGATATAGGGGGAACAACATGGTTGATAAAATACCGCGTCATGTGGCTATTGTCATGGATGGCAATGGTCGTTGGGCACAGAAACGTGGTCTGCCACGGATGGCAGGGCATCGCGCTGGCTTATCGGCCGCTAGGATAGCAATTGAGGAGTGTGCCGCTCTTAATATACAGTACCTTACCTTGTATGCTTTCTCTACCGAAAATTGGCAGAGGCCGCGAGCAGAGGTAGAATATCTTATGAGTTTGCCGGAGGAATTTTGGCGCAAGGAGCGCAAGTTCTTTGAGGAACGCGAACTGCGCTTAAATTTCCTCGGTGACATGTCGGGCTTACCTGAGACAACTCGTCGGGTACTGCTTGAGGCTATGTCTTCCACTGAGGAGCGCACCAAGCTTACGGTAAACCTGGCCATGAACTACGGTGGGCGGGCCGAAATATTGCGCGCGGCCAAGCTCTATGCTCTGCGTTTCCCCGATGGGAGTGGTGATGAAGATGCCTTTGCGAGGGGCCTCTACACTGCGGACATGCCCGACCCAGATTTGCTCATTAGATCCGGAGGGGAGAAGAGGCTGAGCAATTTCCTCCTTTGGCAGTGCGCTTATACGGAGATTGTATTTAGCGACACTTATTGGCCGGATTTTGGGGCTCGGCAATTTAGAGATGCTGTAGCGGAATTTCAGAAACGCCATCGCCGCCATGGAGGATTACTGGATAGGGGGGCCGGCCGTGATTAAACGTATAATTACTGTCTTGGTGGCCCTACCCATCGCCGTACTGCTCACCTATGCGGGAGGACAGCCCTTCGCGCTGCTACTGGCAGCACTTGGTGTGCTGGCTATATATGAAGGTCGCAACTTGCTACTGGCGAACGAGATCCATTTTTCGCGCTTAAACTACTTATTCCCCCTCGCTTATTTGGGCGCGATCCTACTCGGTCTTGAAGACATGGCCCTACAGGTCGTGGTGGGTGGAGCAATGGTTGTTCTAACTCGTCAACTGTTGGATTTTCCTAAATTTAACCTTGTATCAGCAGGGGCTAATTTGCTCATAACCTTGTACCCGACACTGCTTCTTGGCAATATGTTGCTACTTCGCTTGCATGCCGGATGGGCATGGACCATCATTCCGCTCTTGGCGGTCTGGGTATATGACGCTGCGGCCTACGTTTTTGGCGTCAGTTTTGGTAGAATAAGAATGTGGACCTCCGTCTCTCCTAAGAAAAGTCTCGAAGGGGCCATGGCCGGTCTGGTAGGTAGTTTGTTCGTCATACTATACATGAGGAGCCATTTGAATATCGGGCTTGTGCCTGCCTTGTTCTTAGGTTTAGTCATTGCTTTCGCGGCTCATCTCGGAGACCTTATCGAGTCGGCACTGAAACGATACGCTAGGGTCAAGGATTCCGGAGCACTCTTTCCTGGGCACGGCGGGGTGCTGGATCGGCTTGACTCAATGATGTATGCCTCGGCGGTAGTATACTGGCTGTGGTCGGCGACTATAGGTATAGCATGAAAAAGATCATCGTGCTCGGTTCCACCGGTTCGATCGGCAAAGCCACCCTCGATGTAGCGCTGAAGCAACAGCAGCATTTGCAGGTGGTAGGTCTCGCTGGTGGCCAACAGTGCCAGCTGCTCATGGAGCAAGTGGCAGTTTTCCGTCCGCAATCGGTAGCGGTCCAAGATATACAGTGTGCGCAACGCCTGCGCGCGCTATATCCAGACCTAGTAATTTATAGTGGCCAAGACGCGGCGACCGAGCTGGTCAGGGAAACACCCTGTGATGTGGTTGTAGCGGCTATCAGTGGGATGGCAGGCCTAGGTCCGGTTGTAGCTGCCGCCGAACGCGGGCGAGTGATAGCTTTGGCCAACAAGGAAAGCTTGGTTGCTGCCGGTGATCTCCTGATGACCCTGGCTAAGCAGCATGGTGCGGCTATCCTGCCCGTAGATAGCGAGCACTCTGCCCTATGGCAAGCCATGCTTGCTTGGCCACGCAGGGCGGTGCGCAAACTAATTCTAACCGCCTCGGGTGGTCCATTTTTCGGTAGGTCCAAGGAAGAACTGCAGGAAGTCACTGTATCACAGGCCCTCGCCCATCCTACCTGGAAAATGGGGGGCAAAATTAGCATCGACTCAGCCACGCTGATGAACAAGGGCTTAGAAGTTATCGAAGCGCATCATCTATTCGAGTTTTCCTATGACGATATCGAGGTGCTAGTGCACCCTGAGAGCATTGTTCACTCCTTGGTGGAGTTTGTAGATGGAGCGCAAATGGCACAATGTAGTTATCCAGACATGCGTCTTCCGATTCAGTTGGCCCTGTCTTTTCCAGAGCGCTGGCCGGCGGACTATGTGACTAATCACTATGCAGGCACGTCATGGAGTTTTTCTGCACCTGACTTAAGCACTTTTCGCTGCCTGTCGCTGGCAATTGAGGCTGGTAGGAGGGGAGGGGCCTATCCGACCGTGCTTAATGCCGCTAATGAGGTGGCGGTGGCAAGTTTTTTGCGAGGGGAAACGGGGTTTCTGGCCATTGCCGAAGTGGTGGAGACGGTACTCGCCAAACAAATGCCAAAAAAAGCAGAGGTTTTATCTGAGGTCTTCGCCATTGATGAGTGGGCACGCCGACAGACTGCTACGACAATCAAACAGAGGGCGGTGTAGAGTTGGTTATCTTGATGGCCATCGTAATTATCGGGGTGCTGGTGTTCTTTCATGAGCTGGGACATTTTTTGACGGCAAAGGCCTCGGGTATGTTAGTGCACGAATTTGCGCTGGGGATGGGGCCTGTTTTACTGTCCATTACGAGGGGGGACACTAAATACTCTTTGCGCATGCTGCCTATCGGAGGCTTTCTCCGCGTCGCGGGGGAAGAGCAGGAGCAAGGAAAGGTGTCCATCCCCGACGAACAACGGTATGATAAGAAGGCTGTTTGGCAACGCATGATCTTCGTCGCAGGTGGGTCCATGATGAACTTTGTCCTTGCGGCCCTCATTTTTGCGGTTATCTTCATGGCTTTCGGCGTCCCTTCTTCAGAGCCTCTCATTGGCTCGGTTACCCCTAGCTGGCCGGCGGCAGATGCCGGTCTTGCGATGGGGGATAGGGTGGTGCGCATTGCCGGCCGTGATATTGCCAACTGGAGCGATTTGCAGAAAGCCATCGCCGGTACCACTGCTGAAACAATTGCCGTTGAAATCCTTCGTGGGGAAAAAGAAATGACCCTATCCATCGCCCCGCGTGTTGACGAAGCTAGCGGCCGCAGATTGATAGGTGTCTCCCCAGCAAATGTCAGGCATGGGCCCCTAAAAGCCCTGTACTTGGGGACAAGGGACATGCTGTGGTTCACTGCAGAGATCATCGGTGTTGTGGGCAGGATGCTCACCGGCAGAATGCCTGCTGAGGGTGCCGGACCAATCGGCATGGTGGTCATGGTTGGCGAGGTCGCTCGCACTGGTTTGGCCAATCTCTTGTCCTTCGCCGCTATCATCAGCATCCAATTGGGAATGTTCAACTTGCTGCCTATCCCAGCGCTAGACGGCAGTAAATTGATCTTTCTGGCTATCGAAGGGTTACGGGGCAAGCCAATCAACCCCGACAAAGAGAACATGATTCATTTTATTGGTTTTGTCATGCTGATGGTTCTGATTGTCCTGATTACCTATCAGGACCTGCAGCGCTTGAACATTTTTTAGGGGTGAGTGTATGTACCCGCGGCAAGACACCGTACCTGTGCAAGTGGGTGGTCTAATTATTGGTGGTGGAGCACCGATTGTCATTCAGTCGATGACAAACACAGCTACTGAGGATGTACAAAGTACATTGCAACAGATAGTGGCGCTGAGCAGGGCGGGGTGCGGCCTGGTGCGAGTAGCTGTGCCCCATGATGAGGCCCGCAAAGCTCTGGCGGAATTGGTCAGCAAATCTCCGGTACCCCTTGAGGCCGATATCCATTTTGATCATCGCCTGGCCATAGGTTCCCTAGAGATGGGCGTAGCCAAAGTTCGCATCAACCCCGGCAATATCGGCGGTAACAGCAAAGTAAAAGAAGTCATCGCTGCTGCCTCGCGCCGCGGGGCGGCGGTACGCATAGGGGTTAACTCCGGGTCGCTACCGAGCGGAGTCCTCGCCAAGTATGGGGGACCTACCGCCGAGGCGCTGGTTGAGGCGGCGCTTCAATACGAAAGGCAAATTACGGCCTGGGGTTTTGCTAACTTAGTTTTCTCCTTAAAATCATCGGATGTGTTAAAAACGGTGCGAGCCAACGAGCTATTTTCAAGGTCATCCAGATTTCCTCTCCACATTGGTATTACCGAGGCTGGCACGCGTCTTAAAGGGGCGGTACGCACGGCGGTCGGTCTAAGCTTGCTCCTTAGTCAGGGTATCGGCGACACTTTGCGGGTCTCGCTGACCGCCGATCCCCTAGATGAGGTTGTCGTGGCCAAGGAGATTCTCGCGAGTATGGGTCTTTACCCTAAGCAGCTGCATATTGTCAGTTGTCCAACCTGCGGGAGGACTGCGGGCGACCTCATTTCTTTGGCAGAGCGGGTCGAGCTTGAGCTCGAGGACCTCGCTATGGTACCTTTGCGAATTGCGGTGATGGGCTGTGCAGTTAATGGACCGGGAGAAGCCAAGGAGGCTGATCTTGGTATCGCCCTATCCCAAGACAAGGCGGTGTTGTTTCGCCGTGGGCAAGTCGTTGATATCTTAACATTAGAATCGGCAGCTGTTCGGTTGGTTGCCGAGGCTCGCCAGATGGCCTTCAATCTGACGAATTAGGGGGGTATGGCATGCGCTGCGTTGTCATCATTCCAGCTTTTAATGAAGAAAAGACCGTCGGTGCGGTAGTTGCCGCCGCCAAGCAATGTGCCTTGGTCGCGGAAGTGGTGGTAGTCAGCGATGGATCTAAGGATCGCACGGCCAAGGTGGCGGCCGCCGCAGGCGCGACCGTGATCGCCCTCCCAGAAAATCGTGGCAAAGGCGGGGCTATGCAGGCAGGTTTTGCCTCGGTGCCGGGAGATATCTATCTCTTTCTTGATGGTGATCTCATTGGGTTAACCAAGGAGCATGTTGCGCTATTATTGGAACCAATCGTAGCCGGCCGGGTCGAAGTTACCTTGGGTCTTTTTGGCAAGGGACGTTTGGCGACCGATTTGGCGCAAAAAATCGCGCCATTCTTGTCCGGGCAACGCGCCTTATCAAGGCGCGTCTTATCGCAAGTGCCTGACTTTTCTACAGCCGGGTGGGGTGTGGAGGTAGTGGTCAACAGGCATTTGCAGGGCGCCGGGGTACCGGTAGCGGAGATTCTGCTCCATAACGTAACCCAAGTGATGAAGGAAGAGAAAAGCGGCTTGGTGCGAGGGGTTATGTCGCGCCTGCGCATGTACTGGCAAATTCTGCAAGCATTTGGGCGAAAAGGGCGGGCGATACCGTGATTACGGATCTAGACCTAGTCATTCGCCTAAGCGTCAGCTGCTTCCTCGGCGGGTTGATTGGACTCGAGCGTGAAGGCTTGAATCGGCCTGCCGGGTTTCGCACCCATGTCCTAGTGGCAGTAGGCTCCACCTTGATTATGCTAATTTCCATCTATGGTTTTCTGGGGGTGGACGGGCCACATGATCCCTCCCGTCTGGCTGCCCAAGTAGTGAGTGGCATTGGCTTCTTGGGGGCAGGTACAATCATGAAAGAAGGACTGAGCATTAAGGGGCTGACAACGGCCGCCTCCCTTTGGGTAGTGGCCGCCATTGGCCTGGCCTGTGGCGCTGGGTTCTATGTCGGCGCTGTGGCAACCACCCTGTTAGTCTATATTACCCTAGTTTTTTTTACTCGCATTGAACGGTATTACCTGCACCGCGCCAACTATGTGCGTTTGAACCTGCTCATGTCGGACCAGGCCGGGCAACTAGGTAGGATCGGTACGACGTTGGGCAGGAGGGGCGTCAGTGTGCGCAACATCTGCACTAGCCATGTCCACATTGAGGAAGGACGTGTGCAAGTCCAACTGGAGGTCAAACTCCCTAACACGGTGACCCTGCTCCAGGTCATCACCGACTTGTTGGAAATACCCGGGATGTACAGCGTGGATGAGATCTAAGGATCCCTATGCTTGCATCGTCGCTGCCTCGTGTGATATGATGAGTGCGTAAGAGAGTGGGTCCATCCCACTCTTTCGTTCATCAAGAAGTAGTTCGGTTAGGAGTGTATCTATGCAACCCTCACTTGATCACATATTTGCGTTGTTCGTGCCCGTAGTGGAAGCCTTGGGCTTGTCATTAGTCGACGTGGAATGGCAGAGTGCACGGGGCGGAGCAAGATTGGCAGTCTATATAGCCAGGCTTGGGGGCTCGGTCAGCATTGCTGATTGTGAAGCCGTCACGCTTGCCTTAGGGCATGAGATGGAAGACACTCAAGTATTTCCCCAGTCCTACACCCTCGAAGTCTCCTCTCCAGGACTAGACCGAGTGCTCAAGCGGCCCCATGAATTCGACATCTTCCAGGGCAGAGGTGCCACCCTCTGGCTTTTCGAGCCATTTTGTGGTAAAATGGAGTGTGCAGGTATTTTGCAGGGCCGGCAGGGTGAACATGTGTTGGTGCACTTGACTTCCGGCGAAATAGTAACTCTACCGGCCGCGCTGATCAGAAAAACCAAACTAGTTTTTGATATGAAATGAGGGAAGCCAGGCAATGAGCAGTGAATTCATTGATGCCATAAATATACTCGCCAGAGAAAAGCGGCTAGACAAAGCAGTGCTATTTGAAGCCATAGAGACGGCACTGGTGTCGGCCTACAAAAAGAACTTTGGCGGGACTGGAAACGTCAGGGTTCACGTCGACCGGGACAGCGGTGAAATTCAAGTTTATGCTCTGAAGCGTGTGGTTCCTCAGGTGGTTGATGTTCTTGCCGAAATCTCCCAATCAGATGCTAAAGCGCTTAATCCGGCGTACCAAAGCGGAGATATCTGCGAGGAACGAGTTACTCCCAAGAACTTCGGCCGCGTCGCCGCCCAGACTGCCAAGCAGATCGTGGTGCAGCGTATTCGAGAGGCAGAGCGAGGTCTCATCTATGAGGAATTTACCAATCGCGAGAGTGACATAGTTTCGGGCATAGTACAAAGAGCGGATGCGCGCAACGTCATCATTGACTTAGGAAAGGTAGAGGCCGTGATGCCTCCATCCGAGAGGGTAGCCGGCGAAGTTTATCGCGCTGGACAACGCCTCAAAACATATGTCCTTGAAGTGCGCAAGACCACCAAAGGACCCCAAGTTACGGTATCGCGTAGCCATCCTGGCTTGTTGAAGCGACTCCTTGAGCTAGAGGTAGAGGAAATCCATGATGGGATTGTCGAATTGAAGTCGGTTGCTCGCGAGGCTGGTAGTCGCAGCAAGGTCGCAGTCAGCTCGCGCGACCCTAACGTCGACCCAGTGGGCGCCTGTGTCGGGCAAAAGGGCATGCGCATCCAGGTCATCGTCAACGAACTTAGCAATGAGAAAATCGATGTCATCGCCTACACCAGTGACCCTGCTCTGTATGTGGCCAATGCTTTAAGTCCGGCCAAGGTCATCCGTGTTGAGATTGATGAGATGGCCAAGGTTGCCAGGGTAGTAGTCCCTGATTATCAATTGTCCTTGGCCATCGGCAAAGAAGGACAGAACGCACGGCTGGCAGCCAAGTTGACCGGCTGGAAAATCGACATTAAGAGTGAGAGTCAAGCTCTGCAACAGGGGTGACAAAATGAAGAACAAGCATGTTCCGGAACGCACTTGTGTGGGGTGTCGCCAAGCCAAACCCAAACGCGATTTGATCCGGGTGGTAAGAGATCCGCTCGGGCAGGTGGATATTGACTACACCGGCAAAAAAAATGGCCGCGGTATCTACCTGTGTCCAAATCTGTCGTGCCTAGAAGCGGCATTGAAGACAAATAGGATGGGTGTGGGGCTGCAAACAGAGATACCAGCGGAGGTCATCGCGCGTTTGCGGGAGAAAATGCAAGGTGCAGGATAAATTTTTACAGCTTTTAGGGCTGGCGCAACGCGCAGGCGCAGTTACCAGTGGTACCATGGCTTGCCTCCGGGCTCTCCACAAGGGAAAAGTGAAATTGCTCATAGTTGCCGTGGACACTGAGCTGAAAGTAGCCGCGGAGTATCGTCAAGTAGCAGAAAAAAACTCTATCCCGCTAGTTACCATCTCCTCGCAGGCTGAATTGGGTAATGCCATCGGCAAGAGCAGGCGAGCTGCAGTGGTCATAGCCGATCCAAATTTCGGCCGCCGTTTATGGGAATTGAGCCTGAACAATGGAGGTGGACCTAGTTGTCCAAAATAAGAATATTCGAACTAGCTGAAGAATTACAATTGCCGGCAGAGACCTTAGTAGAGGCTCTCCGTGAGCTCAAACTTAACATTTCTAATCCGATGAGCATGGTCGACACACAAGTTGCCGATGTCATCCGGGAAGTCATCACGAAGCAGCGCAAGAAGCGTCCATTAGTGGTGAAGGCTGCCGCAGAGGAGAAGGTCGCGCCGGTAGTGGTGGTAGAAGCGCAGCCAATTCCTGATCTTCCGCTGCCTCCCGTGCCAATGCCTTCGCGCCACGGTGAAGCCAAGGCCACTCCCGTTTCGCAATCACCAAAGAAAGCTGCCGATAAGCCACGAGATAAGCGACATGCTGAGCCCGCGGCAAATATCGTCAACCGCAAAATGGCGCCCCAGGGGCGCAGACCACAGCATGGTGGCGGCCATGGCTCGCCCACTCCTAGCGCTTCACCCATAGGGGTGGTTCATATTGAAAACCCCGTCACCGTCGGCGAGTTTGCTAAATTATCTGGGCGTTCGGTGGGCGATATCATCACTAAATTGATGCATCTTGGGTTTATGGCCACTATTAACCAGCATCTTGATTTTGACACCCTCGGTATTTTGGCCTCCGAAATAAATCTCAAGCTCGAAATTAAACTTCCTCCAGTTTCGCAAGATGTCGTTGACGAAGATAAAGACCTACCTGAGAGCATGCGGCGACGCTACCCGGTAGTGACAGTCATGGGTCATGTCGATCATGGCAAGACATCTCTTTTAGATTGCATTCGTCGCTCCCATGTTACCGCATCCGAGGCCGGTGGCATTACCCAGCATATCGGCGCTTATCAGGTTGACTTGGGCGATGATAAAATTGTATTTTTGGATACCCCAGGCCACGAGGCCTTTACCCAGATGCGTGCCCGCGGGGCAAAAGTTACCGACATTGCTATCTTGGTTGTGGCCGCTGATGATGGCGTCATGCCGCAAACGATAGAAGCGTTAAATCATGCCAAGGCCGCCAATGTGCCCATCATTGTGGCCGTTAATAAGATGGATAAGCCAAGTGCCGATCCGGGGCGCATTAAGCAGCAGCTCACCGAGTACGGCATTGTCACCGAAGAATGGGGCGGGGACACTATTTTTGTTGGCGTATCCGCATTAAAGCGCCAGGGTATCGATGATCTTTTGGCTGCTGTCCTCACTGTAGCCGAGGTCTTGGAGCTTAAGGCGAACCCAGACAGGTCTGCTAGAGGAATCGTCATTGAGGCGCATATCGATAAAGGGAAGGGTCCCATCGCCACTTTGCTCATCCAAAAGGGAACCTTGAATGTAGGCGATGCCGTAGTGGCGGGTTCTGCCTATGGCCGCGTTCGTGCTATGGTCAACGACAAGGGCAAGCGCTTGAAAAAGGCCGGTCCATCGACCCCACTTGAGCTCCATGGTCTTTCCATGGCCCCCCAGGCCGGCGATGAGTTCGTTGTGGTGAAAGATGATAAGGTGGCTCGCCTTATGGCTGAAAAGGCGGCCGAGATGCGCAGAATAGAAATGCAGCGACCGGTGCAGAAGGTCAGCCTCGATGACTTTTTCAAGCAAGTTCAGGCCGGCCAAATGAAGAACTTAAACTTGATTATCAAGGGCGATGTGCAAGGGTCGGTGGAGGCACTCAAACCTGCCGTAGAAAAACTGAACAATCGCGAAGTAGAAGTTAAGGTCATCCATGTCGGAGTCGGTCCAGTCAATGAGAGCGACATTTTGCTCGCTAAGGCTTCTAATGCCATCATCATCGGTTTTAACGTGCGCGCCGAGGCCAATGCCCGTAAGGCAGCTGAGCAGGAGCAAGTGGACGTTAGGTTCTACCGCATAATTTACGAAGTGCTAGACGATATTACGGCCGCACTCAAAGGTATGCTGGCGCCTGTTTTCAAGGAAAATGTCATTGGGCAGGCAGAGGTGCGGGTCGTATTTCGTGTTACCGGGTCTGGCGTGATTGCCGGCTCTATGGTTACCGAGGGAAAGATTACGCGTCAAGCAGGTGTAAGACTCTTGCGGGGCGGAATCATAATCTACGAGGGCAAAATAGGATCGCTAAAGCGGTTTAAGGATGACGCTAGAGAAGTGGCGTCAGGGTATGAGTGCGGGATCGGTCTAGATAACTACGACGATGTCAAAGAAGGCGACATCATCGAGGCCTTTGTCAGAGAACAAGTTTTGACACCATGACGCACCGCCTCGGGGTATTGTCATTGGAATTGCATTTTCCCGCGGCGCATTCGCTTAAAGAAAAACGATCGATTTTGAAGTCGCTACTGGCGAAAATCCGCGCCACCTTCAATGTCTCGGTGGCCGAGGTCGGACACCAAGAGGTTTGGCAGAGAACACGCCTTGTTGTAGCTGTTGTGTCAGGCAATGGTGTCGAGGTGCAGAAGACCTTTGCGGCCATCACTGGCTTTGTCGAAGGAGCTCTGCATGAGGGCATTATTCTTGAGGCGACAGAAGAGATATTCTAACGCTGTGGATGAGGGGGAACGAGAGATGCCGCAGTTTCGCACTGAACGCATCAAAGGACAATTGAAAGAAGAGCTTAGCGACATATTGAGGTTGCTTAAGGACCCGCGCCTTGGTTTTGCTACCATTACCAGTGTGGAACTTTCTGGTGATCACCGCCATGTCAAGGCCTTCGTCTCGGTTTTCGGCACCGATGAGGAAAAGAAGGATACTCTCAAGGCGCTGGAAAGCGCCACTGGTTTTATCCGTACCGAAGTCGGCAAGCGCATCAAGATGCGCCACACACCAGAAGTCATCTTTAGGATCGATGAATCTATCGAGCATGGTGCTCACATCAACAAGTTGCTTAAGGACATTGAGCGTGACAACAAGTAACTCTTCGCTGGTTGAAGTTGTCTCCTTACTCAAGGCGGCTACCAAGGTGCTACTCATCGGACATGTTGCTCCCGATGGTGATTCACTAGGGTCCTCTATCGCCCTTTGTCGCCTCCTCCGGCAGGCGGGCAAGGAGGCGTACGTGGGTTGTCTTGACCGCATCCCACCGCGCTATGAATTCTTGCTCAAATTTTCGCCCGTAATAACCGTAGCCGAAGACCTTCCCCCGGACGTTGATTTTGTGGTGGTACTTGACTGTGGCGACCTCCCCCGGACAGGTTTGCCTCTAGCGTATACGGCGCGACAAAAATTCATCAATATTGACCACCATACCTCGAACACCGGCGCCTTAGGGCATGCTTGGGTCGATAGTACCGCCAGCGCCGTAGGGCAGCAAGTGTTGCGCCTACTTGATGCTGCGGACTGGCCGCTTGATAAAGATACCGCCACCTGCCTTTACACTTCACTGGCCACTGATTCAGGCTTCTTTCGCCATGGCAATACGACCCCAACCCTCTTGCGGGAAGCCGCCCGCCTTCTCGAATGCGGAGCAGATGCCCGCCTCGTCGTTGAGCATGCCTTCGAGCGAAAAAGTCTTGGGGAACTCTGCCTGATTCAGCGCGCGCTGGGCACCTTATCCTTACATGATAACAATCAGATTGCCTTGCTTGAGGTTTCTTTAGTAGATGCACAGGACTGTGGTGTGCAGGCGGATGAAGTTGACGAGATGGTTGATTTTGCCCGGGCCATTCCCGACACCGCTGTAGCAGTCTTGCTCAAGGAGATGGCTCCCTCGGTGACGAAAGTTAGTCTGCGCTCTAAGGGAATGCTTGACGTGAGTAAAATTGCCGAGCATTTTGGCGGCGGAGGTCATCGAGCAGCGGCCGGAGCCACAATGCCTTTGAGCATTGACGCGGCTCGTCACGAAATCATACGGCGACTGGCAGAGGTGCTTAATAATGCCTGACGGTTTCATAAATCTATACAAGGAGCCGGGCCCGACTTCTCATGCGGCCGTAAATCAAGTGCGCCGCTTGCTTGGCATGCGCGCAGTTGGGCATATGGGCACCCTTGATCCGGCAGCAGAAGGGGTTTTACCACTTGCGGTCGGCCGGGCCACCCGCCTGATCCCCTTAGTCGAAGGCACTGTGAAAGTCTATCGCGCCGAGTTAGTGCTTGGACTCGCCACCGATACCGATGACACTTCAGGGACGGCTGTGGCTGCCGCCGATGCGAGTGTGGTCGACCGCGAAATGGTCTCTCTTTGCCTGCCAAGTTTCTTAGGGCAACAAGTTCAACTGCCGCCCATGTTTTCTGCAGTCAAAGTTGCCGGCAAGAAACTATATGAGTTAGCGAGGCGGGGGCAAGTTGCAGAGATTCCGCCGCGTGAGATTACCGTGTCCAGCCTTATGCTCACGGATTGGCGACGGGAGGGACATTTGGCGATTGCTACTATAGAGGTTGAGTGTTTGAAAGGTACGTATATCCGGGCCCTCTGCCGAGACATCGGACAAAAGTTAGGGCTGCCCGCCTGTATGGGTAACTTGTTAAGGCGGCAAAGCGGACCATTCATGGAGAAACACAGTGTCAAGATGGACACACTGGCTGTTGACCCTTTGTTGTACCTAGTGACCATAAATACCATGCTGGCTGACAAGCCACGCATCACCCTTCCTTTGAGCGATGCGAAGAGATTCTTACAGGGGCAACGAATACGGGTTAACCATGGTGAGGAAGACGAGTGCCCGGTCTTTTGTGGGGAGTTGTTTCTGGGCTTAGGTCAGGTTGGGGCCGGAATTTTGTCTCCCACCAAGGTCATGATGCAGGAGGTAGAGCTGCCTTGTTAACATCAGCAATAGAAGAGGGCACTAAGGTTGGAGCTGTCTGTCTTGGAACTTTTGACGGTGTTCACCTCGGTCACCAGGCAATAATGCATAAAACTTGCGAAATCGCGTCAGAGAAGGGCGCTTTGGCTGCAGTGTTTACTTTTTACCCTCACCCTGGGCATACCCTAGGGAAACAGCCGGTGCAAACCATCACCACCCGCAAGCAGCGCGCTCGTTTATTCGCGGCCTCAGGTATTGACCTCTTGGTTGAACACCCTTTTACGACGGAGTTTTCCTCCCTCGATCCGGAGAGTTTTGTGCGCGATGTGCTTTGGTCCCAATTTAAGGATGCGACACTGGTCGCTGGTTTTAACTACACCTTTGGCTATCGAGCACAAGGCAATGTTGAGACTTTACGATCTTTGGGGCAGCATTACGGCTTTGCCGTTCTGGAAGTGCCTCCGGTCCTCATCGGTGGTGAAGTGGTCAGCAGCACGCGGTTGCGACGCGAAATCTCACTGGGGAACTTAAAAGAAGTGAGCCAGTGTTTGGGACGGGACTTTTCCCTGCAAGGCAGTGTGGTGGCTGGCGATGGCCGAGGACGTAAACTAGGATTCCCCACAGCTAACCTGCACTTCACCCCCGAGCAGATGATTCCTCCGAGTGGCGTGTATGTTGTGTATGCTGAGGAATATGGCTATGGGGTCGGCAATTTAGGGCGACGCCCGACATTCCCCCAAGCAGATATAACCTTCGAAGTGCATTTTTTCTCCCCCACCGGCACTTTGTATGGTCACGAGATCGAGATTGCGGTGCTAAGTTTTTTACGCCCGGAGAGGAAATTTCCTGACCCCACCGCCCTGCGCCTGCAGGTAAGTGAGGACATTGCCCGAGCTACTAGGTACAGCCTTGCGCATGCCGCTGTGAAGTGCTAGAATTAACCGTAACCTTTGGCTGGGTTTTTCCGACTCCTCCGCCGGATTACATGGCCATTGGATAGTAATATGAGGAGGTGAGCATTATGAGCATCAGCCAAGACCAAAAGCGAACCATCATCGACAAGTTTCGCACTCATGAGACCGATACCGGATCCGCCGAGGTACAGATTGCGATTTTGACCAACCGCATCACTGAGTTGACTAATCATCTGAAACTGCATTCGAAGGATCACCATTCACGGCGTGGTTTGTACAAAATGGTCGGACAGCGTCGTCGCTTGCTGAACTATCTACAGAGCAAGGATGTTGAACGTTTCCGCGCTATTAAGGAGCAACTTGGAATACGCTAATGAGCAAAGCGGGATCTCCCGCTTTTCTTTTTACGTTGTCTTGGCATACTAAAGCTTGAGGAGGTAGAGCATGAAAGAGTATTCGATATCAGTTGCGGGTCGCACCATGACTTTAGAGACTGGTCGTCTGGCTAAACAAGCCAACGGTGCCGTCTTAGTTAGTTACGGTCAGACGTCTGTGCTTGTGACAGCAACCATGTCTAGGAATGTTAGAGAAGGCATCGATTTTTTCCCTCTCTTGGTAGATTACGAGGAGAGATTGTACGCGGTGGGTCGTATCCCCGGTGGGTTTTTACGGAGAGAAGGGCGGCCCGGAGAAAAGGCGACTTTGGCAGCGAGACTTATTGATCGCCCCTTGCGGCCCTTATTCCCGGATGGATTTCGCTTTGATGTTCAAGTTGTAGCCACTGTTTTATCTGTTGACCAGAACAACCCCCCAGAAATTGCCGCCATGGTGGGCGCTTCCGCGGCCCTTTCAATTTCAAATATCCCCTTTTCCGGCCCAATAGCGGGCGTTAGTGTTGGTTTGGTCAATGGAGAGTACATAGTAAACCCGACTATTGAAGAGGCCAAGCGAAGCTCCATTAACTTAGTGGTCGCGGGGACGAAAGATGCCATCATGATGGTTGAGGCTGGCGCCCTAGAAGTTAGCGAGGCCGAAATGATCGAAGCCATCATGTTCGGGCACGAAGAAATCAAGCGGATCGTAGCATTGATTGAGCTCATGCAGGCGGAACTTGGCATTCCTAAGATCACTGTCCCCCTCGTCGTAACTCCTACCGCAATCCGGGCCGCTGTGGAAGAATATGCTCTACTTCCTCTGCAAACGGTCGTCAAAAACCCTGACAAATTGGCGCGTGAAGAAAGCATTGCGGCGGTGATGGCCGATGCCCAGCTTAAATTTAGTGAAGTGTTTCCCGGTCAGGGCAAACTAGTTAATGGGTTGCTGCAGGACTTGCTCAAGAGTGTGGTGCGTGAGCAGATCTTGGTGCAAAAAATGAGACCCGACGGCAGGGCCCCGAGCGAGATTCGTCCGATTACCTGCGAAGTTGGCGTATTAGCCCGCACTCACGGTTCGGGGCTGTTTACGCGTGGACAAACCCAGGTGCTTTCTGTGGTCACTTTAGGATCTAGAGCAGACATTCAGATCATCGACGACCTCGGCCTGGATGAATCGAAGCGCTACCTGCATCACTACAATTTCCCTGCCTATAGCGTTGGCGAGGTGCGACCCCAGCGGGGGACATCCCGTAGGGACATCGGTCACGGCGCTTTGGCCGAGCGAGCCCTGTTGCCAATGATTCCTTCCGAAGAAGAGTTTCCCTATACCATTCGCGTGGTGAGTGAGGTGCTAGAGTCAAATGGCTCTACTTCTCAAGCGAGCGTTTGTGGGAGCACTTTGGCACTCATGGAAGCTGGAGTGCCCATCAAAGCGCCTGTCGCCGGCATAGCTATGGGTCTCATTACAGACGGCAAGATCCATGTTGTCCTGTCCGACATCCAAGGCATGGAGGATCACCTCGGTGACATGGACTTCAAGGTTGCGGGAACCGCTAAGGGCATCACCGCACTGCAGATGGACGTGAAAGTGGCGGGTCTTGATCACGACGTTTTGCAGGAGTCCCTGGCCCAAGCGCACATCGGTCGCTTGCATATTCTGCACAAGATGCTAGAGGCCATCAATTCCCCCCGCGAGGAACTGTCCCCCTATGCCCCGCGCATGTTTACCATAACCATACCTGTGGACAAAATCAAAGATGTCATCGGCCCCGGTGGTAAGATGATCAACAAGATTATCGCCGAGACCAATGTGAAAATTGATATTGAAGACGATGGTAGAGTGTTCATCTCCGCTATCGATGCGGCACAGGGACAGAAGGCTAGGCGGATCATTGAAGACCTCACCCGAGAAATGACCATCGGTGAAGTGTATACGGGGCGCGTTACCAGAGTAGAGAAGTATGGCGCATTTGTGGAGCTCATGCCAGGTAAGGAAGCACTGGTTCACATTTCGCAACTGGATCATGCCCGTGTAGCCAGGACTGAAGATGTGGTCAACATTGGCGATGAAATACAGGTGAAGGTAATTGGCGTAGACCGCATGGGTCGCATTGATGCCTCCCGTAAGGAAGCGTTGTCTTCTCAGCCTAGCGGCGGCGCATCAAGCTAAGACTAGAGGTAGGGGAGCGTTGCTGGGCAATGCTCTTTGTTTTTTTTGCTCCTCCCTCATATACTCTACTATGATGTAGGGGGGGATCGACATGAATAGCAACCGAGTCTTACCAATCGTGGTGTTGGTCTTGTCGCTAGTAATCAATTTCTTGCGGCCGAGTATGGTTACGGACTTGCCCCGTGTAGCACATGGGGTGACCCTACGTAATCGACATCGCGGTTTCGTTGGGATACCAGACGGTGCTTTGCAGTCTCGATACGGCTGATTG
>QLUC01000010.1 GCA_018725275.1 Bacillota bacterium
ACTCCGGTATCAACATGCATAATTTTTTTGCTCAGGCAGGTAAGATATTTAATGGTGTAGAATTTAAGTAATTAGTCTGGTTCGATAGGAGGTGCACAGGATGAGCGATAAGATTCAAGAAACCATACTTGAACAGCTGGCAAAGCTAACAGAGTCAGTTCAGGAGATTGCCCATGGACAAAAACGCCTAGAGGACACGGTAGTTAGCCTAGATGACAAGGTCAGCAGCTTAGATGAAAAAGTAGGTCGCTTAGATGACAAGGTCAGCAGCTTAGATGAAAAAGTAGTTAGCCTAGATGACAAGGTCAGCAGCTTAGATGAAAAAGTAGGTCGCTTAGATGACAAGGTCAGCCAAGCTGAGGAAAATGTCAGTTGTTTAGGGAAAAATTTAGGGCAAGTATACGAAAAAGTAAACCGAGTCGAGAAGACTGTTGCACGGATTGAGAACGTACATGGCGAGAAGATCGGGGCACTGTTTGATGCTTTTCATCTCAGGGGGGATCAGATAACAGAGCTCAAGGAGCATCTCGACGGACGGCTTGACTCACTGCAGACCTCAATTAATTTCCTAATTCACCGAACAAACGAGCACGATAACGAGCTTATACGCCTAAGGAAAGTCAAGTAATTTATTTGCCCTGGACAACACTAAGCCCTAAGCGACAGGCACTATCAATAACGAAGGGCTGGCCAGTTCAATGAACCAGGTCAGCCCTTTTGTCTGCTGCTTATGATAGTACATAGAAGGTCTTTGCGTTGTAGCCATGAGTCACTGACTCGTGGAGGTTTTTCTGCGTGTGACAGAATCCTTGCAGTAGGGTAAAGTTGCCTGCAATCATGACCGACCCAGTTGCCGGCCCATCGGGTTCCCTGCTCCAGGAAGGATCAAATATGTTCGCTGAATAAATATTCTTACCATTCCTTATGTTGGGCGTGAGCAAGAGTCGCTGGATTTGTAACGTGTGTTCGCCAATGGTTACCGTGCCCCTACCGTACATTCTTTGCAATGGCAAGTAAATGATATAGCCTTCGATTTTCATAGTCATCTCATGCAGTGGGGCTGGTTCCTCGACGGCTTCAATCATAAAAGCGAAGTTTACTGCTACCTTTCTGAGCAAAATGAATCTATAAATAACGCTACCAGTTATTAAAAGGAGAACAACTACCCAAAGAACTCTTTTATCCTTCATGCAACATCAAGGGAAAACGTGGGAATTAATAACTACGGTGCTCCCGGGTCCGCTAAAAGGGTACACCATCGTTACGACTAATAGATAGCCTGTTAAACAAAATGACCCTATCGAATTTGATAGGGTCAAGATGGATTTTGGCTGATGGGTATCGAGGCAGAGGTGCGGGCAGGGTGCCGCACTCGGTCACGTGGACGCAGCTCACGAGCACCTCTACCGCAAAACCAGTTCAATAAAGATCTGCTCGTTAATCGAGCCGTCTTTGGCGCTGGTGGTAAACACATCGAGCAGCATCCTTGCGCCGGTGGTGACATGCTCGGGGACATTGAGTTCCGTCCTAAAGTAACCCCAGTCGCCCATGGCGCCCGTGGTAAAGCCTCGGTCGAGCTCTCGCCCGTGGTTGTCTAGCAGCCGGTACTGCACATTGCCCTCAAAGACATTGGCCACCCCATCGAGCACAAAACGCCTCGGCACGGTGCCTTGCGGAGTGGGGGCAAAGACTTTGACGCCACGGGAAGAGGCGACGATAGCTCTGAGCTCGTCAATGCCGATAAGAGTGGGCAAGTACTCCTCATCTCCCGCCGGGACAAACTCTAGGGGGAGGTTCGTGGCGGCAATGGTTTCGAGATCATAGGGGTTGGTCAAGGCCTGGGTTACCACTTCGCCGGGCGCGGGTTTTTTGAACCTGACCGGGACAGTGACTTTGGCAGCGGTGACGTTGATTTTGCCGATTTCGACCACATATCCCCCGGTGGGCTTTTCGCCGTAGGTTACCAAAATGTAGAGCCTGCCATCCAGCTCTTTCGATTGTGCAAGAAACATCGAGCGCGATTGTTCTATCCAAGCAGTGATAGTCTCTGGCAATGGTTTCGCCTGGTCGATACGAAAACAGGCAACTAAAACGAGAGCGCCTAACAGAATCGCCAACAAACGTGTGACTCTGGCCACTATCATCACCCCACAAAGTTGATTTCTGGATATTGTGCTACATTCGCCTGACAATTATTTTGCCTAAGATGTTAAAAGTTAAGCAGAAAGGAAAGCACATACATGGTAGTAACCGTGGCCAGGGGTGCGAAGATGTTGTGGGTGCGCTCATAGACAAAGCCGAGCATGAACGCGCTCATGGGAACGATGAAGAAGCTCTGGATCAAGACGGCGGTGGGGAAATTGCCGGCCAGCAGTGCCGGCAAAAGCGAAAACAATGCGGCTAATACCGTGGTTGCCCCGATGCTGAGGGCGGCACTGCAGTGCTGGCGGAAGGCGCCCTGCACCAGGCCTCGCCACAAGATTTCGTGAAACAAGGCTGCACTCACGGTGAGGTAGACTAAGTTGAGAATTTGTTCCGGCGTGACCATGTTGAGTCCGCTCGGCAAAGCCAAGGTGCCGCAAAGGTAGAGGAGGAAGCCACACCATATTCCGGTGCCGATGGCGGGCAGGAGCTTCTTCGTCGTGCAGCCTAAGAAGTTTAGGGCGTCGCCATAGGTGTCGGCAATCCACAGGATGCCGGCGAGCACCATGATGCGCCAGGCCAGAATGACCAAGATGTGCAGGTCGTAAGGAATCAGCACGGCTTCTACGGCGGCGTGCAGCAAAGCGAGACCTAGGGGCCACATCAGCTTGGCTCCGGCATGGCCATAGGTGGCGCGGGGATCGTACTGCTGGGTGACAAAGACTACCCCGGCGGCTACGGCGGCCAGCATCACCGCCAAAATTGTCAGACTGAAGATGAATTGATCGTGGGGAGGGTACTGTTTGGCGGCGGGGTTCGGAATGATGATGGGCAGTTGATCGGGCACTTGCCAGATTGTGCGCCGGGCCTGAATGTAGGTGGCCCTCGCCCCCTCAGGGCTAAAAAGAGCCACGCTGGCCACGCCACGGCGGGGCAAAAAGACCTTGCGCACACCGAAGACCTGAAGGACCGGTTCTTCGTGGGCGATGGATGCTAGCAAAGTTGCGGCCTCATGCATGGCTTCGGGCAGTACCTCTTGCGCAATAAAGGTCTGACCGCGCAAGATGGCAGTCTCGGCCGGGTGGGTATGGAGTACCAGTTTCCGTACCGGGAAGATGGATTCATCAGGGGTGGCGGCGAAGTGGGCCGTTCCCTCGCCAAGCAAAACAAAGGTAGTGAGCTCGCCCCGCCTAGTAGCCTCCACCAGCACCCCCCCCTCAGGGTAACTGATATGCAAGTGGCCCAAGGTAATTTCCCAAGGGTCAAAAATATAGCTTTGGCCGGTCTCAAGCGGCTCATAGGGGATACCAAGGTCGGCTGGGATGATCAGCACGATGGTCATGGCCAAAATGGCGAAGGATAGAACCACGGCTAAAATGTAGATGCTCTGGGCTATAGGGTTGCGTTTCTGACGGCTGCTTTTCTCGTTCAAGGCAGACCCTCCCTTCAGGACCACTGTATTTATTCTGCTCGCCGCCCGAACTTCCTCTCTGCCGCATTGACAGGGTATTCCGACAAGTTTTAGAATGAGGGTGAGAGCTTGGGGGTGATGAATTTGTTTGTGGCGGTAAATATCGGCAATACCCGTACCAGTGTCGGCTTCATCGATGACAGGGGCAGGGTAGGTAGGGTGATGGCGCTTGCTACCACTAGATATGCGGAGGAGTATGCCTCTCTGCGCCAACAGATTGCGGAGGGTGCTAGGGTAGTCTGTGCGTCGGTGGTGCCTCAGGCTACTCTCGCGCTAGCCGAGGCCTTAGGTGATCTGCCCATTGAAGTGCTCGCCGTGCGGGACGATCTTGGCATCACCTTTGCCGGGGTTAACTACGCGGAGCTCGGGCCTGATCTCTTTGCCAATGCTTTGGCATCGTGGAGCTTGTGGGGACAAGATAGCCTGAATGTGGACCTCGGCACCGGGTCAACGTTCTGCGTTATCAAGAAGGGGGTGTACCTGGGCACAGCCATCGTTCCCGGCATGGAGCTGTCCTTTACCGCCTTGATGCGCCGCGCCGCCCTCCTGACGGAGGTGCCCTTGGCCAAACCAAGGCGCGTCATCAATGCCAACACGGTGGAGTGTCTACAGGCAGGAATCTACTACGGCTACTTGGAATTGGTGCGCGGGCTGATTCGCCGCGTACAGGAAGAACAAGGTAAGCTGCGGGTGATCCTGACCGGGGGCATAGGTACCTTCTTGCAGGACGGACTCGGCGACGTCATCGATGTCTACGAGCCCAACCTCACCCTGCTCGGCATCTGGGTAGCGGCTAAACGTCTGGTATCCGCAAGGAACGAGAACGGAGGATGAAAGATGAAATTGTCCACACGGCAAATTGTTATTTCTGGGTTGCTCACCGCTTTGACTGTTGTTCTGGGGGTCACAGGTTGGGGGTTTATCCCCATGCCGACGCCAGCCGGCGCGGCCACCATCATGCACATCCCGGTTATTTTGGCGGGGATGTTGGAGGGCCCGGTGGTCGGGGGCTTTGTGGGGCTTTTATTTGGGCTGTTTAGCCTGCGATTTTTGCCAGACCCCTTGGTGGTTATACCGGCGAGGCTAGTCATTGGGCTCTTTGCCTGGCTGGCGTTTCACGGCGTTAGCCTCCTCGCCCGGCGTTTCTTCCCGGCTGGACGGGGCTTGCTCGGGTCACTCGGACTGGCCGGCATCGCGGCAGGAGTGGCGGGGACCATGGCCAACACCATTGGCACCTTGGTTTTGGCGGTACTGCGCGGCTATATCACCGAAGGGGCGGCTTGGACCATCGCCCTCGCTCAAGGTGTGCCCGAGTTAATTTTAGCTGGGTTTGTGGTCGGGTCACTGGCGGTGGTGCTCATCCCTAGACTTCCTCGTGTTCGGTGACCAGCCCATAGGTGATGCTTTTTTCGCCATGCCGGTCTTTAATTTTATCCATGACGCTGGCTAATTGGCGCTTTTTTCCGGAGAGCGGCGTGAAAAGGTCGAGTTGTTCGGGGCATTGGCCGCGTGGGGTCAATTGGTGGGCAGAAACGCCTACCAGGCGCACCGGGCGGCCGTCGAAATGAGTGTCGAATAATTTTTCTGCCGCGCCAAAAATATCTCCGTCAAAGTCGGTGCCGGTGCCTAGGGTCAGTTGTCTGGAGTAGGTAGAAAAATCTAGGTAGCGAAGCTTGAGATGAATAACTCGCGCCTTGTAGCCTTGTTGGCGCAGGCGCCGTCCTACCTTGGCTGACAGTGCCAAGAGGGTGGCCTTGATGGCGCCTTGGTCGGCAAGATCTTGTTCAAAGGTGTGCTCATGCCCGATGGATTTAACGCTGTCATAGCGCTCCACCGGGCGGTCGTCCTCACCTTGGGCGAGGTGCCAGAGGTGCGGCCCGTGGCTGCCAAAGCGCCTCGCCAAGGTATGAGGGTCACTTTTTTGCAGGTCGCCAATGGTGAGAATGCCGACTCGGTGAAATTTCTGAGCGGTTTTTTCGCCGACACCCCATATTTTTGCGATCGGCAACGGAGCGAGGAGGGCCTTCGCGTCTTCTTTGGCAATGACCACTATGCCGCCTGGTTTCTTGAGGTCGCTGGCTAGCTTAGCCAAAAATTTATTGGGCGCCACCCCTAGGGAGCAAGAAAGTTGCAGTTCCTCGCGCACTCGCTTTTGAATAGTCTCTGCTATCTGGGGCGCCGTACCAAAGAGTTTGAGTGAGGCGGTGACATCAAGAAAGGCTTCATCGATGGAGACGGGCTCAAACAGTGGAGAATATTCGGACATAATAGCAAACACTTGGCGTGAAATTTCCCTGTACCGAAAACCCCTGCCCGCAACAAAGATGCCGCCAGGGCAACGCTGATAGGCTTCGGTTAAGGACATGGCGGAGCGCACGCCAAATTTGCGCGCTTCATAAGAGCAGGTGGAGACCACCCCCCGTTCGTTCGGCGCGCCCCCCACGATAACGGGCTTGCCCCTCATATGGGGGAAGTCAAGTTGTTCTACGGCGGCAAAAAAGGCGTCCATATCGAGGTGAATAATGTGGCGCATACTTCCTCCGCAAACAAGCGTTTGCCTAAGTATATCGCCTGTGCGGCAAAAAAGAAAGACATGGCCCGGCGCCTCTAGCCTACAGAACATATTGGCGGCGAGTCGTGGTAAAATAGGTTGAGTAAAGTAGGCAGGTGGAGCATATGCGGGTGTTTTCAGCCCCCCAGGGCAATTTTAGCGATAATGATATAGCGGCCGCCGCCGACATTCTAAAAGCGGGCGGCGTGGTTGCCTTTCCCACCGAGACGGTCTATGGGCTAGGCGCCCGCTACGATTGTGAAACGGCAATTAAAAAGATCTTTGCCGCCAAGGGCAGGCCCGCCGACAACCCCCTCATCGTTCACATCGCCCACCCCGAGGAGCTCGCCATGGTCGCGCAAAGTATCAGCCCGCAAGAAGAAAAGCTGATGCTGTATTTCTGGCCGGGGCCTCTCACCTTGGTTTTGACCAAAAACCCCGCCCTGTCCGGGCTCGTGACCGCAGGTTTAAGCACCGTAGGCGTGCGCATGCCCAGCCACCCGGTCGCCCTGCGGCTTATTACCGCTGTCGGTGTGCCCATAGTGGCTCCTAGCGCCAATCTCTCGGGGCGCCCTAGCCCTACTGCGGCGCGGCATGTGGCAGAGGATTTGGCGGGGAGTATTGATGCCCTGTGCGATGGGGGAGAAACAACGGTAGGTTTGGAGTCGACAGTCGCTAGGGTTTATTTCGACCGCATAGTTGTCCTGCGCCCCGGTTCGGTAACGCGCGCCATGCTGCAGGAGGCCACGCAATTGCCCGTGGTCTTGGCCACTCATGCCGACGGCGTACCGGAAGCGCCGGGAATGAAGTACGTGCACTATGCTCCACGCGCCGAGATTTTTCTTTATCTCGGCGACCAAATTAGTGCGATGACTGCGGCGCTGGACAATGAAGCAAAAGTCGCCGTCATCGCCCATAGCGATACCTTGGAGTTACTGCCCAGCACTGTGCGCAAATTTACCCTCGGTGCAAGGGGATGCGCGGATTTAGCGGCACGCAAGCTGTATGCCTATTTAAGGGAGGCCGATGGAATGGGGATTGAGCGTATTTTGGTCGAGGGGATTGTGCCCGAGGGTCTAGGCGAGGCCGTTATGAATCGCCTCCGCAAGGCCGCCTCGCGGGTCATCGGTGAGCAAAAATGAAAATTCTCTTCGTCTGCACCGGTAACACTTGTCGCAGCACCATGGCCGAGGCCATGCTTAAGCGCTCGGGAAAACATGAAGTGCGTTCGGGGGGAGTGGCAGCGGAGAGCGGGGCGGTGGCCTCACGCGGTGCCATGGCCGCGATGCACAAAAGGGGGCTTGACCTCTCCGGCCATCGCGCGCAATTGGTCACAGAGGAAATGGTGCTCTGGGCCGATATTATTTTGACTATGACCGAGCGCCACCTGGAGGTTGTCTTAGAGCGCTTTCCTATGGCAGAGGGGAAGATATTTACCATCAAGAGTTTTGCTTTGAGCGACCAGGAGAGACAGCATTTAGAAAATAGGCTCCATGACCTTTATGCGCGGGTCGATGAAAAACGCCGTCAATTTGCCGCGGAGAATTCTCCGAATATCGCGGAGCTACAGACTAGGCGGGGTGAGCTTATCGCCCTGCTGCAAGCCGTAGAGGAGCAACTCGTCCTGCTGCAGGGCGAGCTACGGGCCTTGCTCTACCGGGAACGACAGGAAATAGAGCGGATAGAAGCCTTTCTTGTTTCGGCCGATGTGGCGGACCCCTTTGGGGGGGGCGAGGATATTTACTTGCAAAGTGCCGATGAGATAGAGTACCTGCTCGCCAAAGTGGAAGAAAAAATGGGGGAAGACGGGGGATAGACAAAAAGAAGCTGCCAGGGCGCCACGAATTATTCGACACCTGGCCATGGGACTATGGTACAATAAATGTTAGATTTCAAGGAGGAAGGGGTAACTGACGGTGAAGATATCGCTGGGGTGTGACCATGCCGGGCTGCTTCTCAAGCAGGAAATTGCGGCGCACATTTGTCGCCTCGGGCATGAAGCGTTTGACCGGGGTTGTTTTAGCGAGGAGTCGGTCGACTACCCGGATTTTGCGCAGTTAGTGTGTGCTGATGTCGTCACAGGTGAGGCTCTGCTTGGCATCCTAATCTGTGGCTCAGGTATAGGCATGTCCATTGCGGCAAATAAATTGGATGGTATACGGGCCGCACTTTGTCACGATACATTTTCGGCTAAGATGTCCCGGCAGCACAATGACGCCAATGTTCTCTGCCTGGGTCAGCGAGTCGTCGGCGTTGGTTTGGCGCTCGAGATTGTCACTGCCTGGCTACAAAGCGATTTTGCGGGAGGCAGGCATGCCCTGCGCATCCAAAAGATAATGGAAAAAAGAACATAAAGCAGGAAAGGATGAGAGCGACTATGAGTTTACGAGTTATTGACCCCGAGATTGCCAAGGTAATTGATGAGGAGTTAGGGCGTCAGCAAGAGCATCTCGAACTTATCGCGTCGGAGAACTTTGTCTCTAAGGCGGTCCTAGAGGCTATGGGTTCAGTCCTCACCAACAAGTATGCCGAGGGCTATCCCGGCAAGCGCTACTATGGCGGTTGTTATGTGGTGGACAAGGCCGAAGACCTAGCACGCGAGAGGGCGCTCCGCATTTTTGGCGGGGACCATGCCAATGTGCAGCCGCACTCGGGAGCCCAAGCCAACATGGCGGTTTACTTTGCTTGCTTGCAGCCCGGCGACACCGTACTGGGAATGAATTTGTCGCATGGGGGGCACTTGACCCACGGCAGCCCGGTCAACTTCTCAGGTCAGCTATATAATTTTGTTTCCTACGGCGTGGGCAGTGACGGGTACATCGATTACGCCGAAGTCGAGCGCCTCGCCCTGGAGCACAAACCAAAGCTACTGGTGGCCGGAGCTAGTGCCTACGCCAGAACCATTGATTTTAAGCGCATGAAGGAAGTAGCAGCGCTTTGTGGAGCCTTGTTTATGGTAGATATGGCACACATCGCCGGCTTGGTGGCTGTGGGGCTACATCCCTCTCCCATCCCCTTTGCCGATTTTGTCACTACCACCACCCACAAGACATTGCGCGGCCCTCGTGGCGGCATGATAATCTGTACCGCCGCCTGGGCTAAGGCCATCGACAAGGCGGTATTCCCCGGCATGCAAGGCGGCCCCCTGATGCACATTATTGCCGCTAAGGCCGTTTCTTTTGCGGAAGCACAATTGCCGGAGTTTGCGGCCTATCAAGCTCAGGTTGTGGCCAATGCCAAGGCTCTGGCCGCAGGCTTGCTAGACCGGGGTTTCTCTCTCGTTTCCGGTGGCACCGATAACCATCTCATGCTGGTTGATTTAAGGGGCAAGGGTCTTACCGGCAAGAAGGCCGAGAAGATTCTTGATGGCGTGGGCATTACGGTCAACAAGAACACCATCCCCTTTGACCCCGAGGGGCCATTTACCACGAGCGGGATTCGCATCGGCACCCCCGCTATGACCTCGCGGGGCATGACCGAAGTAGCCATGGTGAGAATCGCCAACCTCTTGGCCGACGCCCTAGAGAACAGTGACAACGCCGTGGTCATGGCCGCGGTGAAGAAAGGTGTAGCAACTCTCTGTGCGGAGTTTCCGCTCTATGCGTAGGGAAGATAATGTCTATGTCTTAGACCACCCTTTGGTTCAACACAAACTCACCTATATTCGCGATAAAAACACCGGCTCTAAGGAATTTCGCGAGTTAGTCGATGAAGTGGCCATGCTTTTGACCTACGAAGTGACCCGCAATTTGCCCCTAGAAGAAGTTAGTATAGAGACTCCGGTCGCTATGGCGAAAAGCAAAGTTCTTGCCGGCAAGAAAATTGGCCTTGTCCCCATCCTCAGGGCGGGCCTCGGCATGGTTAACGGACTCCTGCGCCTAGTGCCTACGGCCAAGGTGGGGCATATCGGCCTCTACCGCGATCCGGAGACCTTAAGCCCGGTGGAGTACTATGCCAAGCTGCCCTCCGACGTAGCAGAAAGGCTGCTCCTCGTCCTTGACCCCATGTTGGCCACCGGCGGTTCCGCGGTGGCGGCGATTGATTACTTAAAGAGCCAGGGGGCCACCAGCATCAAGCTGGTCTGTCTTATTGCCGCTCCCGAAGGTATCGCCACTGTCCATAAGAGCCATCCTGAGGTCGAGATATATACCGCCGCTATCGATTCGCACCTCAACGCACATGCCTACATTGTCCCGGGCCTTGGTGATGCCGGAGACAGGCTCTTTGGCACCAAATGACCAGGCTAAGCTGGGATGAGTACTTCATGGCCATCACCCGGGTGGTGGCGGAACGCAGTACTTGTCGGCGCAGACGCGTGGGCGCGATTATCGTCAGCGAGCGCAGAATACTCACGACTGGGTACAATGGTGCACCCACGGGCCTACGCCACTGTCTGGACATCGGCTGTCTGCGTGAGGAGAGGGGTATCGCCTCCGGCGAGCGCCACGAGCTGTGCCGCGGGCTCCATGCCGAGCAAAACGCCATCATTCAGGCTGCTCATTCCGGGGTTTCGGTGCGTGGGGCTACCCTTTACACCACCCACTTCCCCTGTGTCCTCTGCGCCAAGATGATTATCAATGCCCTGATCGTCCGCGTGGTTTTTGGTGCGGACTACCCCGATGGGTTAAGCCAAGAGCTACTCGAAGAAGCCGGCCTCGGTGTGGAGGCCAATGTAGGGGCCGTGGTACCGAAAGGTGGAGCAGAAGTTGACAGTTAAAGTTTTTACGGTTTTTGGTGTGCGGCCCGAAGCCATCAAGATGGCGCCGGTCATCAACGAATTGGCCGGCCGCCCCGAATTTAGCGTCTCGGTCTGCGTCACCGGACAGCATCGCGAGATGCTCGACCAAGTCTTGCGCCTGTTCAAGATCACCCCGCGCTATGACCTGAACATCATGCGGGAGCGGCAGACCCTGCCCGAGACTTTCTCGCGCGCGGTCCTCGGGCTAGAGACCATCTTTCGCGAGGACCGGCCGGATATTATCCTTGTCCACGGCGATACCCTGACCACCTTTGCCGCCAGTCTCGCCGCTTTTTTTAACCAAGTGCCGGTGGGGCATGTTGAAGCGGGGCTACGCACTTACGATAAGTATTCACCGTTCCCTGAAGAAATGAACCGCAAACTCACCGGTGCGTTAGCCGATGTGCACTTTGCACCGACCGCTACTTCGCGCGCCAATCTCCTGCGCGAGGGGGTCTTGGCCGCGAGCATCTACGTCACAGGCAATACCGCCATTGATGCTTTAGCTACAACTGTTCGGCAACCCTACGCCTTCCATGATGTCGCCCTCAAGCAACTGCCCCTAGGAGGCAGGGTGTTACTGGTGGAGGTGCATCGTCGCGAAAACTGGGGAGAGCCCATGGCCGCGATGTGCTTGGCGCTCCTTGACCTGGTGGCCGCCTTCCCCGATGTGCAGGTGGTGTTCCCGGTGCACCTTAACCCGGTGGTGCGCGAAGTAGTGCTACCATGCCTAGCGGGGCAGGAGCGGGTGCATCTCCTTGACCCTCTCGACACCGACGATTTTCACAACTTGATGGCGCGTGCGCACCTCATTCTGACCGATTCGGGCGGGCTGCAAGAGGAGGCCCCGGCTTTAGGTGTACCGGTTTTGGTGATGCGCAACAATACGGAGCGACCCGAGGCAGTGGAGGCGGGGACAGTGGCGGTGGTGGGGACCTCGCGACGCGGCATTGTGGAGCAGGCCACCCGACTCCTGCAGTCAACAGAGGCCTACAACACCATGAAGACAGCAATCAATCCCTATGGGGATGGACAAGCCGCGCGGCGCATTGCCGAGGGGCTTTTGCATCATTTTGGGCTTGTTCCGGCTAGACCTAGGGAGTGGGCCTAGGCGATAATTAATTGCAAGTTAACTTTTTCACTTTGCAGGATAACCATGGCTTTGCTCGAATTTCTAGGGCATGCATACTGTATACATTAGCCTAATCGTAGGCATGCGGCTAGGAGTAAGGTCCGAAAGAAGGTGAGATTACGTAAATGAAGATGGAAGAAGTACTGCGTCAAATAATGGAGGCTGAAACATCGGCCCGCACCCTCATTGCTGACGCTAGGCGGGAGGCCGAGGTCTTAGTCGAGCAGGCCGAGCGCGAGGCCGGCCGTTATGCCCAAAACGCACTGTTCGCGGCTCGTCAAGAAGCAGAAGCCTTGTTGACAGCCAGGCGAGAATCGGCCCTCGCCCGGGCCGCCACACTGGCCGGTGAGGCGGAGGCAAGTTGCCGTGAGCTAGCGGAGGGAGCTGGCCAAAATCTTAACGAAGCAGTAAAGTTTATCAGGGAAAGATTGGTGAGGCGTGATGGCGCAAGCTAAGATGAGCAAGATCGGCTTAGTGGCGCCTACCGCTGTCAAGGAGCGCCTACTGCACGCCCTCCAAATTTGGGAGGTTTTACAGCTAAGCAATCTTCGGGAGAAAATTGCCGCCACAGACTTAGCTTTAGGTTTAGCCACTGCATCCTCATCCCTCGGGGAGGTAGAGGCGCGGCAAGCCGATGTTGGCTTTGCCCTAGCGTTTCTGCGTCGATTTGAGGTTGTCAACGAGAGCCTGATTGACAGTTTCATGGGTCTTAAGGCGGTGGTGACGCCGGAGCAATTGGTGGAGACCGTGGAGAAGTTTGCGGCGGAGACAACGGTCAATCAATGCAAGCTGTACGAAAAGCGCCTCGGCGAAATTCAAAATGAGCGCAGCCGGTTCGTGGCGGAGCGCGCTTTGCTTGCCAATTGGGTACTCCTGGACATTGCGCCGCAAAGCATGAGCGGAGCATCTCTCGTGGGTAGCGCTATCGGCACGGTGTCGCCTAACGATCTGGCGGCTTTCGAGCGCAGGCTTGATAAAGAGACAGGCGGGTTGTATCATCTAGAAAAAATCGCCGTGGACAATCGCCTGGTCAATGTGGTGATCGTCTATTTCGGCGGTGAAGCGCCGGCGGTGCTCCGGGAATCCATCTTTAATCAAGTGACACTGCCCCTGGCGGATATGTCGCCGCGGGTGGCCGATATCGGTCTGCAGTCTTCCCTAGCCGAGCTGGCCAGTGAGGAGCGTCAGATATTGCAAAGCTGTACCAAGCTGCTCGAACACAAGGTCCAGCTACAGACTCTCTTTGATCATTATGGGCATATTATCCAAAGAGAACAGGCAATAGCTTTGGGGACGGACACCGCGCACACCTTTGTCGTCGAGGGCTGGATAGAAACCGCTCGCCTCGGCGAACTGGAAGCTGAGTTGGCCAAATCCTTTTCGCAGGTCGTCATGCTAAAAAGCGAGGTCTCCGCTCAAGATGTGCCTCCCGTAAAACTGCAGAACAGTAACTTGGTGCGCCCGTTTGAGTTTGTCACCAATGTCTATGGCAACCCCATGCACTCAGAGGTTGACCCCACGCCTCTACTTGCACCCTTCTTTGCCCTGTTCTTTGCCCTCTCGCTGGGGGATGCCGGCTACGGGCTGATCTTGGTGGCAGGTTCTTGGTGGCTCATGCGCAAGTACAAACCTGAATTGGCCGGTCGCAAGTTCTTCCATTTGTTTGCCTTGGTGGGCCTGCTCTCGGTTGTCAGCGGCCTTGCCATGAACGGCTTTTTTGGCAACTTGATCGACCTCATGCCCTTCCCCGCGCTCATCGCTTTGAAGAACAACTTTGTCTTAGTCGACCCCATGACCGCTCCCATGACCATCATGATTCTCTCCCTGGCCTTGGGTGTGGTGCATGTGTTCCTAGGAATAGCGGTAAAGGGGTACATGACTTTCACCGGTGGTGATCGCGCCGGGGCACTGATGGATCAAGGGTCCTGGTTGTTCTTGATTCTAGCCTTGGTCCTGCAAATCCTGGCTACCGTTTTACCGACCCTTAGTCATCTCGCGCCCGCTCTTGGGAATGTTTCAATACTTGGCGCAGTTCTGGTGGTCCTGGCCCAGGGGCGCGCCGCCAAGGGCATATTCAGCAAGCTGGGCACGGGCCTCTATGCCCTGTATGGTGGGGTGGGCTACTTTAGCGATGTCTTGAGCTACACCCGTATCCTAGCTCTCGGGCTCTCGAGTGCGGTAATTGCCGTGGTGATTAACACCATCGCCGGCATGGTTGTCGCTATCCCCGTGGTCGGCTGGCCCTTAGCGGCGGTGATTTTCGTCGCTGGGCATCTGTTCAATGTGGTGCTCAGTACGCTAGGATGCTTTATTCATTCCGCTCGCCTGCAATTCGTAGAGTTTTTCACCAAGTTCTTTGAAGGAGGCGGCCAGTCTTTTAAGCCGCTCAGGCTCGCATCTAAGTTCATTGTCATTAAGTAAAACTAGGCTTAGCAGATTATAAGAGAACAATGGAGGTATGAACAATGGTATCATGGTTTGGCATCGAAGCAGGAATGGGGTTCGCGATTTTGGGGGCAGCACTGGCGGTTTTCCTGGGTGGCATTGGTTCGAGCATCGGGGTGGGCATTGCCGGTCAAATGGCCTCAGGCGTTGTGACCGAAGACCCAGAAAAGTTTGGCAAACTATTGCTCCTGCAAGCTCTTCCCGGCACACAGGGCATCTACGGCTTCTTGGTTGGTTTCTGGGTCATTCTCAAGGTGGGTCTCTTGGGTGGGGACCCAGCCTCCATCACCATTGACCAAGGCTTTCAATTGTTTGCTGCCTGCCTGCCCATCGCCTTCTCTGGGTTGATTTCTGGTATTTGGCAAGGTAAAGTATCTGCCGCCGCCATGGGCATTGTGGCTAAGCGCCCTGAGGCCTCCGGTAAAGCCCTCATTCTCCCCGCCATGGTCGAGACTTACGCTATTTTAGGCCTACTGGCCAGTATCCTCCTCATCACCGGCATCAGAATCTAGACCTTGTTAGGGGTTGAGTGAATGTCACTGGAAAACATCTTGCATAAGATTAGACTCGATGCCGAGGGTCAGGCCGAGGCCTTAGTCGCGGAAGGGCGCGCCAAAGCAACGGCATTCCTGGCCAGAGCCAAGGCGGAGGCCGAGGCGGAGGCCAAGAATCATTTAGTTCGCGCTGACAGCGAGGCCGAAGAACATCAGGCGCGTCAGTCGACTTTGGCCAGACTCGAAGCACGCAAAAGCATCCTAGCCACCAAGCAGGGCATGATCTCGCGGGCCTTTACCCTCGCTCTAGAAGAAGTCAGAGCTTTGCCCATCGCTGCCGCTCGCGAACTGCTTCGTCCCTTAGTACTCGCCGCAGTGACCGAAGGCAACGAAGTAATCGTCTGCGCGAAAGAGGATAAGGACATCTGGAGCGCTGAGTTTGTCCAAGAGTTAAATGCCACCCTCAAGGCACAAGGCTTAGAGGGCACATTGATCCTAGCCGCCGAGCATCGCCAGACTGGGGGAGGTTTCTTCTTGATCGGCCCCTACATCGAAATTAACGCCACATATCCCGCGCGTCTCCAGGCGATGAGGGGAGACCTCGAGCCAGCCGTCGCCCAAATTCTATTTAAATAGACGCTCTGGTGATGGGCCGACAAAGGAGTTGAAGACGTTGTCGATTTCACAGGACTCAAGATATGCCTATGCAGTGGGGCGAATTCGAGTCTTAGAGAATAAGTTGCTGGACAAAACCAAGATGCAGCGCCTGCAGAATGCCAAGAGCGTTGATGAAGCACTGTTAGTGCTCTCCGAAACAGAGTACGCTGACCTAGTGGCCAAGGCCCCGAATCCCTACGATATTGATGCTATCACCACGGAGGAAATTAAGCGCGTCTACCTCCTGATCAGGGAGCTTTTGCCGAAGGAGGCCTTGGCGGACCTCTTCCTCATCAAGTATGACATCCATAATCTGAAGGTGCTGCTCAAGGCGCATTATCAGAAGAAGGACTTCGACTACCTACTGGTCGACGCCGGCTTAGTGCCCGCCGAGACGATCAAGAGCGTTCTAAAAAATGACCAGCTGTCTGGCGTACCAAAGGAGTACTACGCAGGCGTCAAGGCGGCCAAGGCGGCCTACGAGGACCGACAGGACCCCAAAGTCATCGACGAGGTTCTAGACCGTACGCAGAATGCGATGATGGCTGACATGGCTAGTAAGGGTGGGCATGAGTTTTATCGCCGGATTTTGGCTGCCAAAGTCGACCTGATCAATTTGAAGAGCCTCGCCCGGGTCAAAAGGCTAGGTCGCGGCCGGGCCTTCCTAGACGATAGCCTGCTGCCCGGTGGCACTCTGGCGCCGAGTTTCTTCACCCCGCTATATGGGTCGGATTGGGTGCAGCTGGTTCAAGCCTTTAGCCTCACGTCCTACAAGGCAGTGGTCGAACAAGGTGTGGCAGCTTATCTAGAGAGCGGGCAATTGACGACCTTAGAAAAGCTGGCTGACAACTTTCAGATGACTATGTTGCGCGAAGCGAAGATGTTCGCCCTTGGCCCCGAGCCAATTATCGCCTATGTCATGGCCAAGGAAAACGAAGTCAGGAATATCCGCATTATCATGATTGGCAAGAAGAATGGCGTGGCTACAGCGGAGATCGCCGAAAGGCTGCGTGAAAGCTATGTATAAGATCGGTTTAATCGGCGATCGCGATACGACCATGGGCTTTAGGGCGCTAGGCTTGGCTACGTTTGAGGTCAGCGGACAGTCGGATACCGAGCAGGCGGTCATGGAGGTGATGAGGGACAACTTTGCCGTAGTGCTCATCACCGAGCGTGCCTATGCCAGAGTTGCCCAAATGCTTCATGAGCATCGCGACAGGGCCTTCCCCGTATATTCTCTCATCCCTGATAATCAGGGCAGCATCGGGTTAGGGCAGAAGCGCCTGAGTAAGATGATCGAAAGAGCTATTGGGGTAGATATTCTTTTCAAGGAAGTAGGGAAGAACTGATGGCTGATACCACCAGGCAGGAAGGAACAATTATCAAAGTCTCCGGACCCTTGGTCATCGCCGCCGGCATGGCGCATGCGCGCATGTATGACATGGTCAAGGTCGGCAGTCTGGGGCTCATTGGTGAAATCATCGAAATGCGCGCTGATCGGGCCTCGATTCAAGTATATGAGGAGACCGCCGGCGTTGGCCCAGGCGAACCCGTCACCACCACCGGGGCGCCTCTTTCGGTAGAACTTGGCCCCGGGCTGATGAGTACCATTTATGACGGCATTCAGCGTCCTCTGGATAAAATTGCCGAGATGTCGGGGACTTTTATCGCCAGAGGGATTCAGGTGCCCAGTCTCGACCGCGCGAAAAAGTGGGATTTTGTCCCAACCGTCGCCGTGGCGACTAAGGTAAAACCGGGCGACATTATCGGCACAGTACAAGAAACTGCGCTTATTTCCCACAAAATCATGGTCCCTCCCGGCATGGAGGGCATTATCGAATGGATACACAAGGGCGAGGCGCTTGTCACCGACGTGGTTGCCACCATGAAGACCGGTAGCGGGTCGGTACCGCTCACCATGATGCAAAAATGGCCCGTGCGTAAACCTCGCCCCTACTTGGAGAAGAAAGTCCCCATGCAGCCCTTGACGACCGGTCAACGTGTCATCGACACTTTTTTCCCCGTAGCTAAGGGCGGAACGGCCTGTGTGCCGGGCCCCTTTGGTTCGGGCAAGACTGTGGTGCAGCACCAGCTGGCCAAGTGGTCCGATGCCCAGATCATCGTCTATGTCGGCTGCGGTGAGCGTGGTAACGAAATGACCGACGTGCTCATGGAGTTCCCGGAACTACATGACCCAAAGACCGGACGCCCGCTCATGGAGCGCACGGTGCTCATTGCCAACACTTCGAACATGCCCGTTGCCGCCCGCGAAGCTTCTATCTATACCGGCATTACCATCGCGGAGTACTTCCGCGACATGGGCTACACCATTGCTGTTATGGCCGATTCCACCTCGCGCTGGGCCGAGGCCTTGCGCGAAATGTCGGGTCGTTTAGAGGAAATGCCCGGCGAAGAAGGGTACCCCGCCTACTTGAGTTCCCGCGTCGCGGAGTTCTACGAGCGTTCGGGCAATGTGATCGGTTTGGGTGGTCGAGAAGGTTCCTTGACCGTCATCGGCGCAGTCTCGCCTCCGGGCGGTGACCTGTCCGAGCCTGTGACGCAGGCTACCCTGCGCGTGGCGAAGGTTTTCTGGAGCCTAGAAGCGAGATTGGCTGAGTCCCGCCACTTCCCGGCTATCTACTGGCTACAGAGTTATTCTTTGTACTCCGACCGCTTAGACAACTACTTAAACACCCATGCCGGCCAAGAGTGGGCCAACAATCGCCAAGAGGCCATGCGTCTGTTGCAGAAAGAGGCCGAGCTGGAAGAGATTGTGCGCTTAGTTGGTCTTGATGCCCTCAGCTTCGGCGATAGACTGGTGCTCGAAACCGCCAAGTCCATTCGCGAAGATTTTTTGCACCAAAATGCCTTCCACGAAGTAGATACCTTTACTTCGCTCACCAAACAATATCGCATGCTCAAACTCATTCTCATGTTTAGCCAGGTAGCCCAGGGGGCGCTGGAAAGTGGCCTGTCGCTGGATAAAGCGCTGGCTGTCCCCGTGCGCGTGGACATTGCCCGGGCGAAGTATCTACCTGAGAGCGAAATGGCGACTTTTGATGCTATCGAAGTGCGCATTCGCGAGCAGTTGAAGTAGGGGGTGTAAGAATGCAAAAAGAGTACCGTACCATTGCCGAGGTAGCCGGTCCGCTGATGTTGGTGGACAAGGTTGAAGGCGTCAAGTACGAGGAGCTGGTCGAGATCGAGCTCCCGAGCGGTGAGATTCGCCGCGGACGTGTCCTTGAGGCCATGGCTGGCAAGGCCCTCGTGCAAATTTTTGAAGGCACGGCCGGGCTCAACATGGAAAAGACCAAGGTGCGCTTCCTCGGCAAGGTCATAGAATTCCCGGTGTCGTTAGACATGCTGGGACGAGTTTTCGACGGTTTTGGCAATCCCCTGGATGGTGGGGCCCCGATTATCCCGGAAAAACGCCTCGACATCAATGGCAGCCCCATGAATCCTTACTCTCGTGCCTATCCCTCCGAGTTTATTCAAACGGGGATATCCACCATCGATGGCATGAACACCCTAGTGCGTGGGCAGAAGCTCCCCATCTTCACGGGTTCAGGACTGCCCCATGCCCGTTTGGCGGCCCAGATTGCCCGCCAAGCCAAGGTGCTCGGGGATGCAGGGGAATTTGCGGTTGTCTTTGCGGCCATGGGGATTACCTTTGAAGAGGCTGATTTCTTTATCAGCGACTTCCGCAAGACGGGGGCTATTGACCGGGCGGTGTTGTTCGTCAACTTGGCGAGCGACCCCACCATTGAGCGCATTGCCACCCCCCGCATCGCCCTGACCTGCGCCGAGTACCTGGCTTACGAAAAGGGCATGCATGTCCTGGTAATCATGACCGACATGACCAACTACGCCGAAGCCCTGCGCGAAATTTCCGCGGCGCGTAAAGAAGTGCCCGGCCGCCGTGGCTACCCCGGCTACCTCTATACCGACCTATCCACGCTGTACGAAAGGGCGGGCAGGGTTAAGGGCAAGCCCGGTTCTATCACCCAGATCCCCATTTTGACGATGCCTGAGGACGACAAGACTCACCCCATCCCCGACTTGACCGGTTACATTACCGAGGGCCAGATCATCCTCGGCAGAGAACTGCACCGCAAGGGCATCTACCCCTCAGTCGATGTGCTGCCGTCGCTTTCACGTCTAAAAGACAAGGGCATTGGCCAGGGGAAGACGCGCGAGGACCACAGTGGCGTCCTTAACCAGCTTTTTGCCGCCTATAGCCGCGGGAAAGAAGTTAAAGAGCTAGCCGTTATCCTTGGTGAGGCCGCCCTGTCGGAGACGGACAAGAAATTCTCCAAGTTTGCCGATGAGTTTGAGCGTCGCTTTGTAGCGCAAGGGGAATATACAGACCGCGACATCATCACCACCCTCAATTTGGCATGGGAGCTTTTGGCGATATTGCCGGTTGCGGAGCTAAAGAGGGTGCGTGAGGAGCATATTACGAAGTACTTGCCCCCCACCGTTTGATGCGGCGAGGTGAGGTAGCATGAATCTTAGAATTAATCCTACCCGCATGGAGCTGCTGCGGCTCAAGAAGAGGGTGCGCGTGGCCAAGCGGGGGCACAAACTGCTCAAGGACAAGCGTGATGAACTGATGAAACGTTTTATGGCGCTCATCCGCGATGTCAAGAATATGCGGCTCACCGTCGAAAAGCGACTGATGGAGGCTTACCGGAGCTTCCTAGTCGCCCGTGCGGTGATGTCGCCCGAGGTTTTGGAAGAGGCCATCATGTTTCCGACGCAACAAGTTGCGATCAATATCAATGAAGTCCGCATGATGTCAATCATTGCCCCGGTCTTTACCCTGCAACAGGAGGGCGCCATGTACAGCTATGGTCTGGCGTCTTCCTCCAGCGACCTCGACGCGGCCTTGGACACCTTCTCGGCGGTACTGCCCTTATTGGTGGAACTAGCCTCGGTAGAGCGCTCCTTGGATTTACTGGCGGAGGAAATTGAAAAGACCAGAAGGCGTGTCAATGCCCTGGAATATGTGCTCATCCCCAATCTTGAAAAAACGGTGAAGAGCATCGCCATGAAGCTCAGCGAGCAAGAACGCGCTGCCATAACCCGCCTCATGAAGATTAAAGATGTGGTGCGCGCAAAGTAATTGCTGTTTTCGTATAAGTCTCGCCCTTTAGACCAATAATCATGGTCAAAGGGAGGGGAAGAAATGCGTAAATTTATTGCTGTGTTACTGATGCCCGTCTTGGTACTCCTTGGAGCCGGCATGTCGTGGCGTATAGCCAGCGAAAGGCAGGATCTCAACAACTTAGCCCGGGCTTTCGCCGCCTCGCAGGCAGCTTTGCTCGAGATTAATATGAATGGTTGGGCACGTGCCACCACGAATCCTCAAAGTATCGATCAGCTTGTCAGTAGATTGCGCAGAGCCTCATTGGCCGCCTTTGGGATGTATCCGCCCGAGATTACATCTTGGGCGGAAGGCGGTACAATCTTTGCCTATGCCAGTTTTGTCACCGCGGTCTATGCGGTTGATGCCAATGTGCAAACCATATCGCACGGTGGCACTCACGAAACTTACTTGGTGCTGACCTTGAAGACCGCTGTGCCGGGTTACTCCATCAACAGTGTGGAGTCTACCCTGCACGCTTTCTTTGTGGCCGTAGGACTACGCCCCACTGTCACCACCTGCTTTATCGGTGTTTTAGAGGGTCAGCTATCTCCCGAGGAGGCGGCAACGGTTGTCGCCAGAGTGCTCGGCGCTTTACGGGCCGAGACGCAAGAGTTTTTTAGCGATGGGCATAGTGTCAATTTAGTCGGCTATAGCCGAGAGCTGCCCCGCGGGGTGAAAATGGCTGGGAGGCACACTAATTGGTCGCTGATGCTGCGTTTTGATCTAGAAAATAACATAACCCACATCTGGCTAGCAACACCGACATTAAGTCTTTCCATCTAGCTATGCCATGAAGTTGGGCATAATATAGTTGTCGCCATAAGTAAGCAAGGAGGTGGTGTTTTATGGCAACAATGCTTGTGCGCGGAGGGATGCCCTTAATCGGGAAAATAGCAGTTAGCGGAGCGAAAAACGCGGTACTGCCCTTGTTGGCGGCCTCGCTCATGGCTACCGATGGCAAGACGAGGCTCGAATCGGTACCAAAGTTAAACGACGTGACAACCATGCTTGAAGTGATCCGGCATCTCGGCGGCAACATCAACTATATTGACGATGAAATTGAGATTGACTGCCAAAATCTGAACGGCAATGACGCTCCCTACAACCTCATCAGCCAGATGAGAGCCTCGGTGCTCATCATGGGTCCATTGCTCGGACGCCTAGGAAAGGCCAAAGTTTCTTTACCCGGGGGTTGTGCCATCGGTACGCGCCCTATTGATCTTCATCTCAAGGGCTTTGGGCTGCTTGGTGCGGATATTGTGGTCGGCCATGGCTTTGTCGAGGCTACTGCTGAGCGCCTGATAGGTAATACCATCTATTTGGATTATCCGAGTGTCGGGGCGACCGAGAATATCATGATGGCTGCGTGCTTTGCTGACGGGGTGTCCATAATCCAGAATGCTGCGGAGGAGCCGGAAATTGTAGACCTTGCTTGTTTCATCAACTGTATGGGGGGAAGAGTCGACGGGGCGGGCACCGACACTATCGTCATCACCGGCCGTTCGGCGTTCCGTGCCCCTTACTACCGTGTCATCCCCGATCGCATTGAGGCGGGGACCTACATGATGGCTGCGGCCATCACCGCGGGCGATTTGGTGGTAGAAAATGTTATTCCCGAGCATGTCGTCAGCGTAATCGCCAAATTGCGTGAGATTGGGGTCGCGATTGAGGTGCTAGGGGATAGCGTTCGTGTCGTCGGGAACGGCAACATTTTGCCGGTGGACGTGAAGACGCTCCCCTACCCAGGGTTTCCCACGGATATGCAGCCGCAGATGATGGCCCTTTTATGTCGGGGGCAGGGCACGAGCATGATTACGGAGACAGTCTTCGAGAACCGCTTTATGCATGTGCCAGAACTTCGCCGGATGGGAGCGCATATACGCACCGAGGGGCGCAATGCCATCATTAAGGGCGTGGCCAATCTCTCCGGGGCGCCGGTTGCCGCTTCGGATTTGCGGGCGGGTGCGGCACTTATACTGGCAGGGCTGGCGGCGCAAGGTGTGACCGAGATAAGTGGTGTGACCCATATCGAACGTGGTTATGCGGATATCGTCCGTAAGCTGCAGGAGGTTGGCGCAGACATCTGCAAAAAATAGGGGGAGCGGTGTTTGGCTTCTAAGTAGCCCCGTTAGGCATATAGTTAGTATGCCAAGGGGGGATAGGCATGACTTTCCTGTTGCGATATTTCGTGGTCATGGCACTCATCATCATCATTGTTCCAGGCATAATAGTAGTAGCAGGGGGGTGGTTGAGGCCACCCCCCGAACAATTGGACAGCCCAAAAATGATCAACCTATTTTTGACGGGCACTGGCCAAATAGTTGTACTCCCCTTAGAGGAGTATGTGGCGGGAGTGGTGGCGGCCGAAATGCCGGCGCGGTTTGCTATGGCGGCACTGGAGGCGCAAGCGGTAGCGGCGAGGACCTATGCGGTCCGCCGCGCGCGAGGGTTTGGTGGCGTTGGGTGTAATCGCCATCCCTTGGCCGATGTCTGCGATGATCCAGCCCATTGTCAAGCATACTTGTCCCCGAGTGCCTTGCAGTTGAAGTGGGGGTTGCTAGAATTCAGGGCGAACTTAGACAAAATACAACAGGCAGTCACTAACACTGCCCATCAGATACTGACCTATCGCGGGCGGGTGATTGACCCCATTTATCATTCGACCTGTGGTGGCAGGACGGAATACGCGGAAAAAGTTTGGGCCAATCGCTATCCTTATCTTAGCGGACGCATATGCGGGTTCTGCACGCATTCAAATCGCTTTACCGAACAGAAAACATTTTCCCCCGCCGAGTTTCTGGCTCTGGTCGGACAGGAGGGGGGAGCAGTTCTGGCGGTGCGCGATCTCACTCGTCGCCCGTCGCCGATTGAAATCCTCCAGCGAAGTGAGAGTGGGCGGGTAAAAGCGCTGCGGGTGGGCAATCGTAACTTGACAGGCACGGCAATGCGAGGGCTGTTGGGTTTGCGTTCCACGAATTTCACCATTGCTGCCACCAGGGAAAGTGTGCTCGTTACCACTCGCGGCCACGGCCATGGTGTCGGCATGTGCCAGTGGGGAGCCGACGGTTTGGCCCGTGCCGGGAAGGACTTCGTCTACATACTAAAGTTTTACTACCAAG
>QLUC01000100.1 GCA_018725275.1 Bacillota bacterium
CACGACCGGTCAAACCAAGGCCATGGCGCTTTTGATGACGCGTTCTCTCCAAAGTTTGGTCAGCAAAGTATGGGCGAAAAACCTCTCTATCGACACCGGGGTAGATGACATGGGTCCTCCCCCGCAAGAGATGCGTCAGGTTGTGCAAATTGAGCACCAATTGCAGGCAAAGCAAAAAGAACCTGTGAGAAACTCACAGGTAGAAAAGATTGTTCCTAAAGCCAGGTGGCGAAGAGGTACACACCGACGGCGAGTATTAGCAAGCCGGCAACAAAGGAAAAGTAATCCCAGTACTGGCTGAAACGCCTCCAAGACTTAAGCGTCCCAGCTGCTAGACCCACCACTACTAAGGGTGCGCCGTGACCAAGCCCATAGGCGAAGAGTAACGAGGCCCCCACTAAGGGCTGCCCTGAAACAGCGGCCAAGCTCATAATCACGGCGACAAATCCGGTCGCACAAGGCGACGCCGCCACACCAAACATGAGCCCAGTTAAAAATGCCCCCCGCTTACCCCCGATCTTCAGCGGCCACTTGCTCAAGCCACAGGTCGGTAAGTGCACCAATTTCATGAGGCTTAGGCCCATGACTACCAGTACCGCTGCTAAGAATAAGGGGACTGCGGTTGAGAAATGGCCAAAGATTCCGCCAACAAAAGCAGCAACTAGCCCTAAGATGGCAAAGGCCCCCGCTAGACCAGCGACCAAAGATAATACGAGAAGGAGGTTCCGCCACTTGTCATGCCCACCCCAAGCGCCCACATAGCCGAGCATTAGCGGTGTCATGGCCATGACACATGGGGAAAAACTAGTGAGGATACCGGCGGCGAAAGAAGCTATCACCGCCAGGGGCCAAGAGCCGATTAACATATTTTGTAAAAAGCTTAGGGTTGCCACACTAGCCCTGCCTCAATCATGGATTGCAGCTCTTCCTTCGCTACGTGCCCAGTCAGTGTTGTTGTTTCACCCTGTCTGCCGATCATGATGAAATGCGGCACCGCCCGAAACTCAAAATTGCGAGCGAGCTCGATTGTTTGCTCATCAGCTAGGTCAGCGACAATCATCGCCACCCTGTCCTGATATTGGGCGATGAGCTGCTCCACCAGAGGGTACATCGCCAAACAAGCCCGGCAACCCTTCTTGGTGAACATGATGAAGATGGGGCGTCCGCGCTCAACAGCGGCGTGAAACTCCGTGTACGGCTCGGCAGAGATAATCGCCGGCACAGTGGGTCTAGTTAAGAACCATACGGACACACCGACCAGCACAACCAATAGGATTGCTAAATAGCGCTTCAAGATACTAACCTCCTAAATTCGCAACTAAAATAGAACTCTCTAAGCGTTTGTCCCACGCTGACCAGCGCTCACCTAACGAGATTGTTTCAGTAATGATCTTCTCCACCTGATTGATCTTCCCACTGGTGAGGTCGGCAAGATGAAGCGCCACGGCATTAACCGTCTTGGGCTCCTCGGGCGAACCCCACTCCCGGTGACCATGGTGACTGAGAATCATGTGCTGCAGCTCATCGCGCAACACGCGAGGGAATCCGGGGATACCATCGGCCAGACGCCCTACTCTCTCGGCACCTAGAACCACGTGCCCGAGCAAACGACCACGGTCCGTAAACTCAAAGGCAAACGCCCTCGGCTCATACTCCTCTACCTTGGAGATGTCGTGCAGGACTGCCCCCGCCAAGAGCAAGTCGCGGTTAAGATAGGTCCCCTGAACCTCGACCATCCGCAAAGCATATTGAACCACCTCTAATGTGTGGTGCAACAAGCCTCCCACATAAGCATGATGCACCTCTCGCCCGGCGGGAGCCTGACAAAAGGCATATTGTTGCCCCGGCTCGGCGAAACATGCCTCTAATAGCTTTTTTAGAAAGTGGTTACTAATAGTGGCCATATGGGCCTCGAGCTCTTGCCACATGCCGGCGATGGGGCGAGGCGGTGGGGCACAAAAATCTTCCGCATTGACCTCGCTCGGGCAGGCCTTAGCGATATCTTCAATATAAATTTGTTTCTCACCCTTGTAGTCTTGCACTTTCCCCGTCACCAGCACCACGTCATCTTTGCGGTACGTGCTGTCGGCAACAAGGGCTTCGTTCCACGCCACGGCTTGGGCTCTGCCGGTCTTGTCAGCGAGCGATAGAACCAACCCACAGGCAGGAGCACCACCACGGGTGTAGTTGATTAAACGCCTATCCACTACAAAAAAATGGCTTCTTACCTGCATTCCCACCGCGAGGTCCTTTACATATGTTTTCTTCAAGCGAAGCCTCCTCAGTTGTCAAGAGATTACGGCGAGGTCGCGACCCACCAGAGCAAATTGAGCGAGGGCGAAGTCGAGGTCCTCCCGGCTATGAGTGGCGGAGATCATCACGCGGATGCGCGCCTTGCCTTCCGGAACCGTGGGAAAACCAATTTTCGTGGCAAAGATGCCTTTTTGGAAGAGCAGGCGACTAAATTGTGTGGCGAGCTGCACATCTCCTAGCATGACAGGCGTGATGGGGGTTTGACTAATGCCGATGTTAAACCCAAGCTGCCGCATCCCCTGTTTAAAGTAACCGGCATTGTCCCACAACCTAGTTACCAGATCCCCGCTCGCGGTCAAAATATCGATGGCTTTAGCCGTAGAAGCGACATCCGCCGGAGTCAGGGCCGAGCTAAACAGGAATGGTCGAGCCTTTTGTTTAAGATAGCTGATTAGGCTGGCGCTGCCGGCGGCAAAACCGCCGATGGTCCCAATGGCCTTCGAAAATGTGCCCACCTCTACATCCACTTGGCCATGCAAATGGAAATGGTCGACTATACCGCGGCCATTGTCGCCGAGCACACCTTCACCATGGGCATCGTCGACCATGGTCATAGCGCCGTAACGCTTCGCTATGTCGACAATCTGCGGTAGCGGGGCGATGTCACCATCCATGCTGAAGACCCCGTCGGTGATGACTAGGATGCGCCCGCCTTCTACATCTCTTAATACCTCTTCTAAGGATGCGAGATCAGCATGCTTGTATGGTTTAATCTCCGCCCGACTTAAGCGCGACCCATCAATGATGCTGGCGTGATTTAGCTCGTCGGAAACAATGGTGTCTCCCTTGCCGACCAAGGCTGGTATGACGGCCACATTTGCCATAAACCCAGATTGTAGGGTCAAAGCCGCCTCTACTCGTTTAAACCGCGCCACCTGCTTATCAAGCGACTCGTGCAGGACCGTGGTGCCGGCGATGCTGCGCACTGCTGCGGGGCCGACACCAAAAGTGTCGATAGCGTCCTTCGCTGCCTGACGCAGCCTTGGGTCGTTGGCGAGACCTAGGTAGTTGTTGGAACACATATTGAGGACCTTACTGCCCTCTATTTCGATCCAAGCCCCCTGCGCGCTGCCTATGACCTTGATGTCATTGTACAGACCGCTGGCTTTTAAGTCGCCGATGACATCCTCGGTAAACTGCAACTTCTCTGACAATGTAGTGCCCCCTTCCTTATACTCGCTCTTTGCCGGCTAGATGCTTATCGTAAATTAGCTCCTTCAGCTCTGGGGAACGGAGACTTCGCCAATCCACCTGCAGCGGTCCTCCATGCCCTTTGGGATCGTACTGTTTGGACAAACCCTCCGCTAAGAAGGTCAGTCGCAACCGGCAATCCTCTTCGTTTACTTTTTCACGGGAGAGGTGCTTGGTCACCTTAATTGCACAGCCGGTAGCCTCATTGACCACACGCTCTAGAGCAGTATCGGGTGTTTCACCTTCCTCAACCTCTCCACCCGGAAGCGTCCAAATGCCGCCGGGGACTCTCATCATGAGAACATATTGCCCATTTAATATGACTGCTTGCACTTTAATTTTGCGGTAATCCATTTTCTTTGCCCTCCGCTCTAAGTCTGCTCTAAGAATATCAGAGGATGCCTTCCCTCGCAAATGATATGTGTTTAAAATGTAGCTAAGACCACGATATCCGCACAAGATGGGAGCACGGTCACTATGAGCTACCTCGTGAATGCCTGTTACGAACAAGAACACATCCATGGATGTAGGGGTGCTGAGTTTTCTAAAATCGCGGTAGTCAGCGCCGAAGCCTGTCCCACCAGTCTCTTCCTCCACCTCGAAGGCACTTATCTAGCAAGAGCCGATAACTTGGCCTGCGCCCTCGCGCGAGGCTGCCGAATTTTTGTTGCGCCAAGTTTTCCTGCCGAACTACTCTAAGGACCCTATCGCGGAGCTTTACCGTTTGGCAAATTTGTTTAGGTTAAATTCGCGCGCTAAAGTAATCGCTGTGACCGGCAGTTCGGGCAAGACCACCTGCAAAGACATGATCGCTTTTCTGCTGCGGCAACGCTATACAAATACCCTGAAAACTTATCGCAATTACAATGGACTCCTCGGGGTCCCCCTGACCGTGCGGAAGATGCGTGCCGATGATGCCTTCGCCGTTGTCGAAATAGGCATGGGCGAGCCGGGCACGCTCGCCAAAGCGGCCGAACTCGTCAGACCCGATGTCGGCGTCATCACCAACATCGGGGTGAGCCATATCGGCAAGTATGGCACCCAAAAAAATATTGCCCGGGAAAAGGGAACGCTCCTACCCACAATAGCATCTAGCGGCATAGCCATCCAGAACGGAGACGACAGAGAGTGCCGCGAGCTAGGGGGCAGACATCCGGGAAAAACTATTTACTATGGGTACGGTGCCGACAATGACCTCGTTGCTGACAACTTCGCACAAACTATGACTGGCCTAACCTTCTCAGTTCGCTATGGCGGCCAGAAAACCCACTTTTCCTTGCCTTGCCACGGATATTTCCAAGTGTACAACGCCCTCGCCGCCCTCACTGTAGGCCTCTACTTTGGCCTTACCCTCGCCGAGATGTCTGTGCGGTTACATCAGTTTACTCCCGCAACCCAACGCCTCCGCCACCTGCAGCTTGGGGACACAACTCTCCTAGATGATGGCTATAATTCTAACCCCCTAAGTCTGGCTGCTGCTCTACAAGCATTGACGTCACTCCCCATTGCCCCCAAGCAGAAAGTGGCGGTTATTGGGGACATGCAAGAACTAGGCCGGCTCACTACGCACTATTATGAAGAACTCCGCATGCTCCTTTTGTCATTAGATGTGGGGCAGGTAATTTTGGTCGGCCCATTAGTCCAAAAGTTGGCGCGACAGTTGCCAAACGCCACTACGGCAAAGACTCCCAAGGAAATCGTTGTCTTGTTGCAATCCCTGCGAGTCCAGGGTTCAGTGATCCTTCTTAAGGGGCAGGACGACATGCTATTTGCCTCCATCCGCGACGAAATTATGAGCTGGTCGCGTAAAGCAGAGCATTAAAGAGCACCTTGTATGTCCCGCGCGCCTGGGCTCTGAAATATGGCCTAAAACCGACCAGCACCACCTTGCCCGCCCCGTAGCCGCACAGAACCAAGGCTCCACGCCCGTACAGCCTTTCTGCGCCCAAAATCCATCCGGACAGCAGGGGATTAACCATCGGGTACTTCCCGACCACCCTACCGTGGCCATCCGCACTAAACGCAGGACTTTGCGAGAAGACTACGGCTGTTTCACGAGGCATGCCGTATCCTAAGGGGTGGTTCGGGTCCATGACCACGCGCAAGAAGGAGCCGGGGACAAAGAACTCTGTCTCAGGGCAGGCGGCGACCACATTGCTCACCGGCAGACTTAGTTCGCGAATCGCCCATTCACTGGCTCTATCTATGGCCAAGAGAGTGCCGCCCTCATCGACAAAGGCTCTCAAGGCCGATGCCCCGCTTGCCCCTAAGCCCCCCGTGTAGGCTGACGGGTAGGTTCCCGGAGGGTGGCCCTCCTGCATGACCTTCAACTCCGCAGAGGGCAAAATCAATACATCATAGCGAACTGACAA
>QLUC01000101.1 GCA_018725275.1 Bacillota bacterium
TCCTATGATAAACATTATCGCAACTAGTACCAACGCTAGCCAACGCTCCCGCCAGTGCAGAAGCCAGACACTATTCTTCACTCCGCCCGCCCTCCTCGAAAGCACCTCAATACTAGGTTATGCTAAGCACCGGTGTTTCATAAGCTAGGACGTGGTGAAACACACATTTATCTAAAGGAAAATCTCCCAGCCAGACATGACCGGGAGATAGATCAGGGTAACGACTAAAAAACTGTTTAAGCCAAGACAGGTTCGACGGATGCCCTACCTCGGGCGATAGCCTGGAGATTTATAGATAGCAGTTCTTGGCGATGCACCGGCAAGATATTACGGAGGGCCTGCTCTAGGCTTGTCGCGCTAACCAGGCTGGTGGCCTCGAGCAATGCGCCCAGGGCTACCATGTTGGCCACTCGAGGGTGCCCAAGCTCTGTTGCTATGTCGTTTGCCTCTACGGCGATGATGCGTATATCGGTGCGGGTCGGAGGGCGGTTGCTGAGCGAACTATTGTAGATCAAGAGGCCGCCTGGCTTGACAATGTCCTCAAATTTATCTAACGATGGCAGATTTAAAGCAACTACTGCATCCGGACTGGTTACTAGTGGAGACCCAACTTCCTCATCCGCAATGATTACCGTGCAATTGGCGGTACCGCCACGCATCTCCGGACCATAAGAAGGCATCCAAGAGACTTGCTTCCCATCAAGCATGCCCGCATAGGTTAGGAGCTGCCCCATGAGCATGACACCTTGGCCCCCAAAGCCAGCCATAATTACGCCTAGAGTCACTTCTTTTCACCTGCCTCGATGTCTTTATAATCGCCTAAAGGGAAGTACGGCATCATATCACGCTGCACTTTCTCGAGCGATTCTTTTGGAGTCAGCCCCCAGTTGGTCGGACAAGTAGACAGTACCTCAACCAAAGTAAACCCCTTGCCGGCAATCTGATATTCAAATGCTTTCTTAATGGCCCGCTTGGCCTTAACGATGTTGGCAACATTGTGCACCGATACCCTAGCGATGTAAGCCGGGCCGTCCAGTGTCGCCAGCATCTCCGACACCCGAATAGGAAACCCTTGTTTCTTGGTGTCTCGGCCATAGGGTGAGGTGGAGGTCTTATCCCCGGGCAGAGTTGTCGGCGCCATTTGTCCGCCCGTCATGCCATAGATGCCGTTGTTAACAAAAACAGTCGTAATAAGTTCACCGCGAGCGGCAGCATGGACAATTTCGGCACATCCGATGGAAGCCAAATCTCCATCCCCCTGGTAAGTAAAGACCACGCCATCCGGAACAACTCGCTTTATCCCAGTAGCCACGGCTGGGGCTCGGCCATGCGCAGCTTCTTGCATGTCACAAACGAAGTAGTTGTAGGCGAGTACCGCACAGCCGACCGGGGCAACGCCTACAGTTTTGTCGGCGATGCCGAGCTCATCAATGACCTCGGCGATGAGGCGGTGAATAATGCCATGGGTACAGCCAGGACAATAGTGGGTGGGCATATCGGTCAGGGATTTTGGACAGTCAAAGACCTTAACCATGCTATTTCACCCCCATGATCTGCAATACTTGTGTTGCTATCTCATTAGGTGTGGGTACGATACCACCCATGCGGCCATAAAAGTGCACCGGTCTCGCTCCATTGACAACGAGCTTTACATCCTCTACCATTTGGCCGGCACTCATCTCCACACAAAGGAAGTTTTTGGCCACAGGCATGACCTTGGCAAAAGCATCCTCAGGGAATGGCCACAATGAAATGGGCCTGAGCAATCCCACACGATGTCCTTGATCTCGCAATTGAGCAATGGCGGTCTTAACGATGCGCGCCGTGGAACCGTAGGCTACAACGACTAATTCCGCATCATCGCAATGCAAGAGCTCTGCCTTTTGTTCCGCTACCTTGATGAGTGCGTATTTTTCCTGCAGGTGTATATTATGGGCTTCTAAATCAATAGCATGGAGCACCAAAGAATTTATTACGTTTTTATGTCCATTGTGGTTGCGCAGTCCGGTGGTTGCCCAGTCCTTGGCGGGTAACTCACGCGGAGTTGACTGTCTAAACTCCACCGGCTCCATCATTTGCCCAAGCAAGCCATCGCCGAGAATAAGGACGGGATTGCGGTACAAATCGGCGATGTCAAAGGCCTCGGTCACCAGATCGACAGCCTCTTGGAGGTTTGCCGGGGCCAGCACAACTAATCGGTAATCGCCATGCCCGCCACCCTTGACGGACTGAAAATAATCGCCTTGTCCGGGCTGAATACTACCTAGGCCCGGCCCTCCGCGCACGATATTGACAATTACAGCCGGTAGCTGTGCACCAGCCATATAAGAAATACCTTCTTGCTTGAGACTGATTCCTGGACTTGACGAAGAGGTCATTACTCTCGCCCCCGCGCCTGCTGCCCCGTAGACCATGTTGATGGCCGAAACTTCACTTTCGGCCTGAACAAATGTCCCTCCTACCTCGGGTAAGCGCCGCGACATGTATTCAGGTAACTCGTTCTGAGGTGTTATCGGATACCCGAAAAAAAAGCGACAACCAGCTCTAATGGCGGCTTCGGCAATGGCCTCATTGCCCTTCATTAAGACGCGTTGTTTCACGGCTCACCCTCCTACTTCTCGACTGAAATAACTACATCCGGACAGATGCGGGCACATGCAGCACAAGCGATGCATTTGGACATATCACTGACCCCGGCAGGATTAAAGCCCCTCTTATTAAACTTCTTATGCATTATAACAATTTTTACCGGACAAACCAGAGTGCATAACTCACAACCCTTGCATCTCTCTTCATTAAATGTTACCTTGGCCATTATTAAACCTCCCCAGCATAGTTATTCCCCGTCGCCCAAGGAGGCAACATATAGAGCCCAAGCGGCAAAACCGGAATATTTGGCAACATAACGCTTACTGCGGGGGCAATTGCAGGCACACAACTAACGAAGGCTGTAGGCAAACCAGTGCGCGCCTCAAGCTCCCCGAGTAGGTCCTGCCCACGCAACAAATCCTCTGGTGTGGTAAACCCCATGAGGTTGGAATTATTGCAGAGAGCCGTAATTCGCAAGCGTGACTTACTCTCAATGGCAGAGATAAGTCGCTGCATGGCATCAACACTATCGGTGTATGGTCGGTAGGGGTTGACCACCAAGATCATGTCATAGGAGCCCTCGGGTAAATCGGCTTGATATCTCCCTAGCACCGTCGCACCAGCCGGATCGCCCCCCACGTCGAGGACTACCTGCTGCTGTGTATCACGCAAGCTCCCGCTGATGCTTGCCGGGAGAGCGGGCAAATCAGCATGGCGCAAATCGCCGGCAGGCGCAATCACGTGAATTCCCCGCTTGGCAAGTTCCTCAAATTTGTCGCGACTGCGAAAGTACAGATTCACAATGTCCGCATCAATCAAGGAAACGCTAGTTTCGCTCCCATAAAAACTGCGCTTAGCCAGGCTTAGGTTTATGGCGACCTCCGTCTTGCCACTGCCGTAGCTGCCGGTAATAATTGAGACACGATGATGCCACAGGCTATTCATAGGTATAGTCTTGCTCCTGACCACTAATCACTCTAAGGGCTCCTTCACAGAGAGCCGACATCTCCCCTTCTCCCGGCATAACTACTATTGGGGCAATAAATGAAACAGCTTCAGTGATCCAGGGAATGAGGGCTTCCTTATTGTACGCCAGGCCTCCCGTAAGAATGATTGCATCCACTTTGCCTTTTAAGGCAGCGGCCATCGCCCCGATTTCCTTTGCTACTTGGTAGGCGAAAGCCCTAAAAATCAAGCCCGCATACACATCGCCAGATGCCATCCGGCGAGCAACCTCCCGACCGTCATTAGTGCCCAAGTAGGCCACCATGCCGCCCTGACCGGTAATCATTTTCTTAATCTCACCGTGAGTATACTTACCGCTAAAACACAGGCGTGCTAATTCACCCGCTGGCAAACCACCACTTCTCTCAGGGGAAAAGGGGCCATCCCCGTCTAGGGCATTGTTCACATCAATGACACGCCCTTGTGAATGTGCGCCTACAGATACTCCCCCACCCAAATGGGCGACAACTAGGTTGAGAGCTTCATACTTTACGCCCTTGGCGCGCGCATAGCGCTTGGCCACCGCTTTTTGATTGAGAGCATGAAAGATGCTGCGCCGGGCAATTTCGGGATGACCGGAAATCCTCGCCACATCCTGCATTTCATCCACCACCACAGGGTCTACAATGAAGGCGGGAATGCCAAGTTCATCGGCAAGATCCTTGGCTAAGAGTCCGCCCAAGTTACTGGCATGTTCTCCGCGCTCCGCCGCGTGAAGATCACGCACCATGGCATCATTGACTCTATAGGTGCCGGAGGGGATGGGCTTAAGTAACCCGCCGCGGCCAACTACGGCCGATAAACGACTGACTTCAAAGCCTTGCTCGGCCAGAAAACGAGTAATGACTTGCCGGCGGAACGCATACTGCTCGGCAATCCTACTAAACGGTGCCAATTCCTCGTTAGTATGGCTGAGGTTATCCTCCATCACCACTTTGTCATTTTCAAAGAGAGCTATTTTCGTAGATGTCGACCCAGGGTTAATAGCCAAAACATAGTGTTTGTTCATTTTAACACCGCCCCGCTACTACACTGGCGCAGGCTATAGACAATAATTTAGCTTCCGGAGAATCGGAGCGCGATGTCAAGACAATGGGAGCTGCCGCCCCTACGATCAGACCAGCCACGCGAGCCCGAGCCAAGTAAACGAGAGTCTTGTACAGAATATTGCCAACCTCGATAGTCGGTACCAATAGAATATCTGCATCTCCCGCCACTGGTGATTGAATACCCTTGTGCCGAGCAGCATCAAGACTTATGGCCCCATCGAGAGCTAGGGGACCATGGACGAAACAGTTCTTTATTTCTCCTCGCTCTGCCATTAGATGTAATTCATAAGCCTCCAGCGTGGCCTGCATCTTGGGGTTAACCACCTCCACAGCCGCTAATGCTGCCACCTTTGGCGTGTCAACACCTAGCGCACGAGCTACGTCGACTGCGTTTTGCAGAATGTCCACTTTCTGTGCCAGGTCTGGCGCGATGTTCTGTCCTCCATCGGTCATAAAGAGCATTTTGTGGTAGGTCGGCACCTCGATTAGAGCGACATGACTAAGGACCCGACCGGTGCGCAGCCCGTTTTCCTTGTCTAGCACCGCCCGAAGAATATCTGCGGTACTAATAAGGCCTTTCATCAGCATGTGCGCGCGTCCCTCGCGCACTAGGCTCACCGCCACTTTCGCGGCCATGATCCTATCAGGAACATCGACAATCTCCATTCCGGTAAGGTTGAGAGCCGACTCCTTTGCTGCCAAGAGAATCTTCTCGGCGTCACCCACCAAATACGCCTCCGCCAAACCTGCTGCTTGGGCAGTCGTAAGAGCCGCGAGAACCTCCGCATCCTCAGCAACCGCCACTGCTACCCGACATTTTGCCCCTCGTTTTGCCTGCTCGAGCACCTGGTCAAAAGTTTTAATCAACAAAAAACACCCCCATCAATATTGCTTAGCTTGCTCTTCCCCGGCCAATACACGACAGACGCCTTCAGCAAGTGCTAACATCTCATCTTCACCTGGCCAGACCTTCACCGGGGCAATAAATTCTACGTATTGGGAAACATCCCTGACCAAGCAATCCGAGTTGGCTAGGCCTCCCGTCAAGATTATGGCATCTACTTTGCCCTGAAGGACGGTAGACATGGCGCCGATTTCCTTAGCAATTTGGTAGGACATAGCTCGCATAATCAGCTGCGCC
>QLUC01000102.1 GCA_018725275.1 Bacillota bacterium
CCTACAAGGGTATCAATGCTCTCCTAATGAAAGAAGGAGCAAAGGATTTTCGCTCTGGCCAGAACTTTGACCACACGGTCTTTTTCAGCGATAACATCGATATTCATCACATCTTCCCGCGAGACTGGTGCAAAAAACAGAACATAAAGTCGGATTTCTTTGATTCCATTATCAACAAGACGCCACTTTCGTACCGGACGAACCGGATCATCGGTGGTTCGGCACCATCCGAATACCTTGCTAAATTGCAAAGAGGCGATGAAACAACGCCGTCGATTGAGCGTGAGAGGCTCGATGTCTATCTCAGATCGCATCTGATTGACCCATCACTTCTGCGCTCTGATGAATTTTATCCTTTCATGGCGGACCGACAAAAACGACTTCTGGCACTCATCGAGCAAGCGACCGGAAAAGTTGCCTATGTTGGCGATGTTCAGGAAGAAGGCGAGGATGTCGAGGCCGATGAGGCTACTATGGAGGCCGAACTGACAATTGTAGGGGCATGAGCGAGGATAGGAGCAGCCCTAGATAGTGTCAATTATATTGCTAAACTTGCTATTTCCGGTTCAGTTAAAAATCTACCGAACAGAACTAACCACTCATTTAGTCGGGTCCGCTTTAGCACCTTAAAGTCGTACCTGCGATTGTTCGGTTATATTTCTTGTGAGTGAGCCTTAGTCCTTTGGGTGTCTTTTAGTTAGATTTTATCTGAGTGATTGCGGCGTGTTGACAATACCGCCTGGAGATAATACAATGGTAGACGCCCGATTGAGCCCCGGGCCCAACGTTTGATAAAAATTTGCAAACCTTTTAGGGAGGGAACCCCATGCGTAGCACTTACATCGCCAAAGAGAGTGAAGTGGAGCGTAAATGGTGGGTTGTCGATGCTGCCGATCAGGCACTTGGACGCCTCGCCAGTGAAGTCGCCGCCATACTTCGCGGCAAGATGAAGCCGGATTTTACTCCACACCTTGACACCGGCGATTTTGTTATCGTTATCAATGCCGACAAAGTTGTCCTCACCGGCAACAAACTGCAACAGAAGATGTACAACCGCCATTCCGGCTACCCGGGTGGTTTTCGTGCCACCAATTACGACACCCTGATGAAGAACAAGCCAGAATTCGTCATCGAAAAGGCCGTGAAGGGCATGCTCCCGCACACCCGCCTTGGCCGCGCCCAGGGCAAGAAGGTCAAGGTCTACCGCGGCGGTGAACATCCTCATGCGGCGCAACTACCAGAAGTCTGGACTCTAAGGGGTTAGGAAAGGAGGAGGTATAATTGGCCATACTACAGTACCGCGGCACCGGTCGCAGAAAGACCTCCGTGGCAAGGGTTCGTCTACTGCCCGGCTCTGGAAACATCGTCATCAATCGTAAGAATATTGATGACTATTTCGGTCTAGAGACGCTTAAACTCATCGTGCGTCAACCTCTCGTCCTGACTAACACCGGGAATAACTATGATGTCATCGCCTTGGTTCACGGCGGCGGTGTCTCTGGGCAGGCTGGGGCCATCAGGCATGGCATTGCTCGTGCTCTGATTTTAGTTGATGCCGGCTTGCGACCCGCCCTCAAGAAGGCTGGGCTGCTCACTCGCGATCCCCGCATGGTGGAGCGCAAAAAGTACGGCTTGAAGAAGGCCCGTCGTGCCCCACAGTTCTCCAAACGTTAATACGCAAACCACGGGGTTATCCCGTGGTTTTTTGTTGCGGTTAAGGCTTCTCAGGGGGCCTGCTGTTCTTGTCACAAGCTTTGGCGCATAGATATTTACGAGGTTTAGCGCGGAGGTAGACGATGGCAAGGTGGTCGATGTGGCTGTTCCTCTCCGCCTTAGGCAGGCAGTATTCGCGGCGCAAGCGCCAAGACCTAGAGCGCCGGGTTCGGATTGTTAATGAAAGTAAGGCCGAAATTCTGGTTTCGATCCATGTCAACAGCAAGATCTCGGCTCGTTGGTCAGGGGCGCAAGATATCCAGGAAGCCCTGCGGTCCTCGTGGAAGTTGGCCTGGGCCATCTTCGCGGGCATCCTTCGCCACGGGCAGCGCTGACAGGGCTGTGCCCAAATACGGGCGATTTGTGCCGAATTATCGGCACTATTTGGCTGCATAAAAGCATAGACGCGCATACTTTCAAAAAAATGAGGATACGGAATTGAAAATCGACCATAACTGGCATGATAATTGCAAATTACTCTATAGAAGGCGGAGCAATGGGCTACGCATAAGGAGGAGCGAACAAGATGAAAAAAGTTAGGGTTATTCTCTGGGGTTTAGGCGCCATGGGTGGAGGGATGGCCAGACTATTGCTGCAAAAGGAGGGCATTGAGATTGTCGGCGCCATCGACCACCACGACACGCGAGTGGGAAAGACGCTCTCGGCAGTGCTCGGGGTCAGCGCACCGAATTTAGAAGTGCAGGCTGGGCCCGAAGCGACCATAGTAGCAGGCGCAGCAGAAATTGTCCTAGTGTGTACAGGTTCGTTTACGCGTGAGGTTTTACCCCAGCTGGAGCTGGTGGCGGCGGCAAAAATGAACTGCATCACCATTGCGGAGGAAATGGCTTATCCCGAGGCGCAGGAGCCACAGCTGGCGGCTAAATTGGATGCGGCCTTTAAACAAGCGGGAGTATCCCTCCTCGGCACCGGCATCAATCCCGGTTTTGTCCTCGATGCCCTCATCATTGCCTTGAGCGGCGTCTGTACCCATGTCGAAAGCATCAAGGCCGTGCGCATCAACGACCTCTCGCCTTTCGGGCCTACGGTCATGCGCACCCAGGGGGTTGGGACCACGGTAGAAGATTTTAACGCCGGCATCAGCTCGGGGCACATTGTCGGCCATGTGGGTTTCCCCGAATCCATCGGCCTCATCGCTTCAGCCCTGGGGCTTAAAATTGACCGCATTGAGGAAGTAAAAGAGGCCATTATCTCTAATACCTACCGCGAAACCCCCCATATCAAGGTGCAGCCGGGCATGGTCGCCGGGTGTAAACACATCGCCTATGCCTATCACGGGGACAAGCTCGTCATTACCTTGGAGCATCCGCAACAAGTGCGCCCCGAAGTAGAACAGATTGAAACCGGAGACTATATCTACATTACCGGAACGCCTAATATCAACATGGCCATCAAGCCCGAAATCCCCGGTGGTATTGGGACCATCGCCATGGCGGTCAACATGATACCTGCGGTCATCAATGCCGCGCCGGGGCTCTGCACCATGGCCGAGCTCCCCATCCCCCGCGCCTTGATGGGCGATATCAGTCAGTTGGTCGCCGGCTGCCGCCAATGAAAAGCGAGGTGGGCCACTTAGTAGAGATCTCGTGGGTCGCTCTTGGCGCTACCGAGCGGGCCGCGCATCTGCCGGAGAGCAGTAAGGTGGTACCGGTAATCGCCAGAGTCAAAGGTTTTGCCCAAAGCAGCGTTCCGCTGGGGGCAGACCTCTCCGTGCGGACTTTTGCGGGTCGCCTCTTGACCGGCACGCTGATCGATGTGGCGCCCTGCCACACCCATAGTTTCGGCCGGCCGCAGCCCGAGCTGTTAATCATCGGTCCGCTGCTACGGGAGGAGCTGAGATAGTGCCTAGCTATACAGATATTATCGCTAAAAAGGGCGAAATCACGGCCAAGGCCCTTGGCTTCGACTATACCCGGTACGAACAGGGAGGCCTGGCCTTCGACTACGAAGGAATGATGAGCAATACGGGCTACACCCTAGACGACATTCGCCGCATTCAGCTGGAAACAGGGGTGGGAGCAACCCCCCTGCTGGAGTTAAGAAATATTACTCGTCTGGCCAGAAAACTAGCCGGACGAGGCAAGGGCGCACGCATATTTATCAAGGACGAGGCCGCCAACCCCAGCGGCAGTTTCAAGGCGCGCCGTGCGGCCATATCGGTCTACCATGCGCAGCAGCATGGCTTTGCCGGTGTGGTGGCGGCCACCTCCGGCAACTACGGGGCGGCGGTGGCCTCGCAGGCGGCCATGCGTGGCCTGAAGGCCATCATCGTGCAGGAGGTCTATGACAGCAAAAGCCAGGGTCAGCCGGAAATACTGGAGAAGGGCCGCGCCTGTGAGGCTTATGGGGCCGAGGTCCTGCAGCTAACGGTGGGGCCGGAACTATTTGCCGTGTTCTTGCAGGTGCTCGAGAGCACGGGGTACTTTAACGCCTCGCTCTACACCCCCTATGGCATCGCCGGCATCGAGACCCTGGGCCTAGAGGTGGTGGAAGGCGTCCGCCAACAAACTGGGCGCGACCCCGATGCGGTGGTCATCACCCATGCCGGGGGGGGCAATGTTACGGGCACGGCGCGGGGCATGAAAAAGGCCGGGGCCTTGGCCACTTTAGTTATCGGTGCCTCGGTGGACCTCGCGGGCCTCCACATGGCCAGCGACCATGACTTTAACCGCAAGTCTTTCACCACCGGTCATACCGGCTTTGCGGTGCCTTTTACCACTTGGCCCGACCGGGCCGATGTGCCGCGCAATGCCGCTAGGTCGCTGCGCTACCTAGACCGCTTTGGCACAGTGACGCAAGGTGAAGTGTTCTATGCCACCGAGATGCTGGCCCAACTGGAGGGGCTAGAGCGCGGTCCGGCCGGCAACATTTCCTTGGCGGCCGCCTTCGCCCTGGCGCAAGAGATGGACCATGATCAAGTCATTGTAGTGCAAGAAACCGAGTACACCGGAGCGGGCAAGCACCCGAACGCCCAGCTCGCCTTTGCGCGCGAGCAGGGCATTGTCGTTAGGTCTGGCGACCCAGTGGATAATGTGCCGGGCAAGACAATCGTTATACCAAGTAACCCCCGCCAGTTGCGGTATAAGGAAGTGCCGCTCGATGGTCTGCGGCATTCCTACCTGCGCAATGCCCTCGAGCAAAAGAAAGGGCAGGCCCTGACGCCAAGGGAAGTGGAGTTTTTGTGTGAGGACAGCAAGTTAACGCCGGAAGCAGTGTTAGAGGGGCAAAGGGAGAGGGAGTAGAGGGAGAGGGACAGAGGGAGAGGGAGTAGAGGGAGACGGGCTCGAAGTGGGCCGTAGAAGGGCCGAGAGGGACGAAGGGGAAGGGGTGGGCGAGATAGTAGGCGAATCCTTTTTTAAGGATGAAGTTTTCGCCATAGTGGGGGCGGCGATTGCCGTTCATTCAGAGTTAGGTCCTGGTTTTTTGGAGGCTATCTACCAAGAAGCCATGGAGATTGAGTTATCGGAGCGAAGCATCCCCTTTGTCGTCCAGAGCTTACTCGAAGTTAGGTACAAAAAAAAGCTCTTGAGTAAGAAGTATGTCGCCGACCTCGTATGCTACAACAACATAATTGTCGAAATCAAGTCAGTCGAGCGCCTTTGTGGCAAAGAACATGCCCAAGTGCGTAACTACCTGAAGGCCACCGGCCTGCGAGTAGGCCTGCTCATAAACTTTGGCAGCAGCGGAAAATTAGAATGGAAACGTCTCATAAATTAACCCTTCCCTCCCCTTCGTCCCACTTGTCCTCTCTGCGCACCACTTCGAGCAAACACTCCCCTCAACCCTCTCACTCCTTCCCTCCCCTTCGTCCCACTTGTCCTCTCTGCGCACCACTTCGAGCAAACACTCCCCTCAACCC
>QLUC01000103.1 GCA_018725275.1 Bacillota bacterium
CGGCGACTAAGCCGAGGCGGTAGTCCACTCTGAAGATAATGAAGGCACTGATTAGGCAGAAGCTCGCCTCAAAGAGCATTCGGCTGGGCATATCTCCGAGAAGGGCGACGGTCGCATTGACATCGTTAGTCATGCGCGACAAGGTTTCGCCGCTGTGATGTGCCTTGAAGTAGCCTATGGGGAGAGAATGCAGCTTGGAGAAGATGCGTTGGCGAATGACCGCCGTAATATCCGCCACCCGGCGCTGCAGGAGCAAAAACCCCACCATGAACACCGCCAAGGACAGGACGAAGTACCCTAGGGTCTGTTGGAGGGACTGAAGGAGGAGGGATGTGCTCATTTCAACCATGGCGACGAAGACATCGTGCAGCAAGTACAAAAAGACCAGTTGAATGCCCGTCTCACCCACGGCCCGGATAACTATGCCCAGAACAAAACCCGTGAAGCTGTTGCCGGCCAACTTTAGCACCTGTAATAAGGGATTGCCCCGCAACTAAACCGCCTCCTTTCCCGGCAAGCTGGTATGCCACTGGCGCGCATATAGGTCGGCATAGGCGCCGCCCTGAGCCATGAGCTCGTGATGCTTGCCGCTTTCAATGATGCGCCCCTTATCGAGCACCAACACGCGGTCGGCGCGGATAATGGTCGTCAGGCGATGGGCCACCACGAGCACGGTGCGCTGGCGCATGAAGGTGTCGAGGGCTTCTTGCACGAGGGCCTCTGATTGCACATCTAAAGCTGAGGTGGCCTCATCGAGGAGCAAAATAGGCGAGTTCTTGAGAAAGGCGCGAGCCAAAGCTAGGCGCTGCTTCTGACCGCCGGAGAGGCGAGCCCCCATCTCCCCCACCATAGTGGCATAGTTTTCGGGCAGAGCCAAAATAAACTCATGGGCATTGGCGGCCTGGGCCGCGGCGACAACTTCGTCTTCCGTAGCGTCGGGCCATCCATAGCGGATATTCTCGAGCACCGAGATGGGGAACAAGAAATTATCCTGCGATACCACGGCCACTTGCTCCCGCAGCCGGCCTAGGTGCCACCGTTCGGCAGGCAATCCAAAGACGCTAACCTGCCCGCTTTGGGGGGCATAGAGGCGGGTAACCAGACGCAGCAAAGTGGACTTACCGCTGCCGCTGGCCCCCACCAAGGCCACGCATTGCCCCTCCGGTACGGTAAAACTTAAGCCGGCGAGTGCCTTTTCTTCGCGCCCCTCATATTGAAAGTCGACCTCGGCAAATTCTATAGCCGTAGGACCTACCGCCTGGGGTACGATTCCTGCAGTGCTCTCTGGTTCGAGGGTTAGGAGGGCGACCGCGCGCTCGGCCGCCGCCAACTCCGAGCGCATCGCCGCCAAGAGCTGGGGCATGCGGCTCATGGGGTCGGTCAAGTGGTTCATGAGATTGACGAAGGCCATAAGTTCGCCGATAGAGATATCACCCCGGATGACAAACCAGCCCCCCACGCCAAAACAGAGAAAGAAAGAAAAAATCATGAGCAAGAAGCTAAGCCCGCCCATGGCTAGGCGGCGCCCAACCAAGGTCCACTGGCATCTGCGCGCCTCATCGACCGCGCGGGCAAATTGTCGAACGAGGTGCTCTTTTAACCCAAAGGCCCGCGCCACTTCCATGCCCTGTGTGGACTCCTGGGTGAGCGTGGTGGCTACCGCCAACTTCTCCTGCAGCTCCTTGCTGAGTCGCCCGATGGGTGCTCCGAGGACGGTGGCGGTCACCAAGAGGAGCGGGGTGCCCAAAACAACAATCGCTGTCAGCTGCCACGAGGCGTAGAGCATGTAGGCCAAGGCGAACACGGCGGCAAGGGGCAAAAAGATGATATTGCCCAAGGTTTGCGTCACAAACTCTTGCACCCGACCGAGGTCATTCGTCAGTCTAGATATGTAGTCGCCGCTGTGTTGCTTATTGAAATCGGTCATTTTTACCCGCAAAAGGTGCGCCGCAATTTTTTCGCGTAAAGCCGCCATGCTCGTTTCAGCGAAGGTGCCCGCAATCTTAATTTGCAGGTAGCGGATAATCATCTCGCCTAAGAGGACGAAGACCGCCAAGCGCAGCAAGTAGTAGATGGCGCTGTTGTCACGCGCGACTAGGGCGTCTAGCACTAGACGTGCCCAGTGCGCCGTAAAAATTGCAAAACCCACGCGGAGCAGGGCCGCGACCACCACAAAGAATAACCTATCCTTCCTCGGGAGCAGTGGCCAAAGTCGCTTCACTTGCTCAATCATGGCGCATGCTTTCCTTCAGGAACTTGACCACCTCCGGCTGTCCACTGATGGAGCCATAGACCTTCGCCGAGTGCACCGTCTCTTTGAGCATGGGCAAAGTTATGGCCTCGTCCACCAGGAGCGAGCCGACGACAAAGATGCTAATCTTGGTGCCGCTCTGCAGGTGCCGCTGCACCAGCGCTTTGTCGAGCTTAAAAACGCCAATGGCCCAGACGCTCCGCGCCTCAGGGGTCTCGGTGGATATACTAATCATCTTGCCGCGCAGCGACTCGTCCGAAACAACGGGGTCATGTACTTTCAGCTGGTTGCGCACGGCGGTCCGCACAAACTCACTGCGGTTACTGTAGAAACCTTGGTCCACTAAATAGTCCATCTTGCCTAGGTCGACAATGCTGAGGTTGATGGTAACTTTTTCTTGGTCAGGCATCGACATCATCCTTTCTACTCCATAGGCCATCCAAGTGGAGTATATCGCAAAGCAAACAGGGCGGTCAAGAGGGTAAGCAGGAATTTTTCGATTGTTAGCAAATATTTGTGTAGTAGAAACATAGTGCTGGAAATTGACCGAGGAGGTTCGCCATGAAATTTGACCCACTCTACTACCCCCATGCCGCCCAGCGCATGGCTACTTATGCCAGCCGCGGCATGGTGGCCGCCTCGCAGCCCTTAGCCGCCGAAGCCGGACAAAGCATCTTGCGTCTGGGTGGCAATGCCGTCGATGCCGCCATTGCTACCGCGGCCTGCCTTACGGTGGTCGAGCCTACGGCCAATGGCATTGGGAGCGACGCTTTTGCCTTAATCTGGCATCAGGGCCGGCTCCACGGATTAAATGCCAGCGGTCCCGCGCCGCAAAGCATCTCGGTGGCCGCCCTCAAGGCCCTAGGTCACACCGAAATGCCCAAGTTTGGCTGGTTGCCGGTGACGGTACCGGGGGCTCCGGCTGGGTGGGCGGAGATGTCGGCGCGCCTGGGCAAGCTACCGCTCACCACAGTTCTCGCGCCGGCCATTGAACTGGCTGCCGGCGGCTTCCCCCTCTCCCCCACCTTGGGTCGCAGCTGGAAAGGCGCACTGCTGGCCGACCGCGGGCAGTTTAAGGGGGCGGAGTATGAGCCGTATTTTGCGCTGTTTGCGCCCCATGGTCGCCCGCCGGAGATAGGCGAAATATGGCGCTCGCCCGAGCATGCCGCCACATTAGCGAGCATTGCCGCCACTAGGGGAGAATCATTTTATCGCGGGGAATTGGCCGAAAAAATGGTCGCCTTCGCCAAGCAACATGGGGGCTTCTTAGAGAAAGCTGACCTCGAAAATTATCGGCCGGAGTGGGTTACTCCCATCGCGGTGGATTATCGCGGTTACGAAGTGTGGCAGCTACCGCCCAATGGGCAGGGGCTGGTCAGCTTAATCGCCCTAAACATCCTCAAAGAATTGCCGTTTAGTGCAGCCCTCACCCTTGAGACCTGCCACCAACAAATCGAAGCTATTAAAATTGCTTTCAGTATTGGGTTCAAGCATATCACCGACCCCAACTACATGCAGGTCACGACCGCGGAACTGCTGAGCGACGATTTCGCGCGCCGCGCTAGGCTAGGCATCACCGCCAGGGCCAACACCCCGGAGCCGCTCATCGCCCAGAGGGGAGGCACGGTCTACTTGGCGACAGCCGATGGCGAAGGGAATATGGTGAGCTACATCCAGAGCAACTACATGGGCTTTGGCTCGCGCATTGTCATCCCCGGCACGGGCATTGCGCTGCAAAACCGCGGCAATAGCTTCACTCTGGACGAGGGGCACATTAACGCCCTCGCCGGGGGCAAGAGGCCCTACCACACCATCATCCCCGGCTTCTTGACGCACCAAAAACAGGCCATGGGTCCTTTCGGTGTGATGGGTGGCTTTATGCAGCCCCAAGCACATGTGCAGGTGCTCATGAACTGCCTTGACTTTAACCACAACCCCCAGGCCGCGCTGGACGCACCGCGCTGGCAGTGGATTAGCGGCAACACTCTCCATGTCGAGCCAACCTTCCCCAACCACCTGGCACAGGCCCTGAACAGACAGGGTCACCAGGTGGTACGCACTTTGGACAGCACGAGCTTCGGGCGCGGTCAAATTATCTGGCGTGACCCGGACACCGGCGTGCTCTGCGGCGGCACTGAATCGCGCACGGATGGGCATATTGCCTGCTACTAGGCAAAAACAACGAAAAAGACCGCCTTCCCTGAGGGAGACGATCTTTTGGCCAGGTGTTTACGGCGAGACTAGCAGGTGGGGCACGCCGGCGGTGCCGCAGGCACGAGCATGGGCCAAATAAAGACCCCGGCAATGACCAGCACTACTACAACTACGGCAATAACAATGTACTTATTAGTGTCCAAACCCTTCAACATGTTCACCCCTCCTTTGGTGTGACTTACCACTTCTTGGTCATGCTAATTCTAAGGCGATTTCCATCATTTGGGTAAAGGTATTTTGCCGCGCCTCCGCTGACACCAACTCGTGCGTGACTAAGGAATCTGAAACCGTCAACAAGCACAAGGCATTAACCCCAGCGCGATTGGCATTCATATAGAGGGCTGCCGCCTCCATTTCCACCGCCATGATGCCCATACGCGCCCATTTCTTCCAGGCTTCTGGGTTGTCATCATAGAAGATATCGGATGAGAGGATGTTCCCGACCTTGACCGGTATCCCTTTCCTGGCGGCGACATCCACCGCCTTTTTTAGGAGCGACCAAGAGGCTGTCGGGGCATAGGTGCCCGGCAGTCCGTACTGGCTGGCGTAATTCGAGTTGGTGGAGGCGGCCATACCGATAACTATGTCCCGCACCTTGACCTCCTCTTGGAAGGAGCCACAGGACCCTACCCGAATCAAGTTTTTTACTCCATACAGGTGAATCAACTCATGTGAATATATGCCGATAGAGGGCATGCCCATGCCAGTGCCCATGACTGATATCTTCTGGCCACCGTATGTACCGGTGTAGCCGAGCATGTTCCGCACGGCGTTAAACTGCACGGCATCCGGAAGATATTTTTCCGCAATAAACTTCGCCCGCAGGGGGTCGCCGGGCAGCAATATGGTCTCCGCAATTACCCCCTGGTCAATTACCCCAATATGTGGTGTTGGAATCATCTCTAGCCTCCTCGAACAAGTTCTATCTCTGCCCAAATTGTACCCTAAACCGCAGGCTAGGTCAAAATTTTGCCAAGATTCCCGCCGCTGATTGACCCTCTAAGAGGCATGGTCTACAATAATGACAGCAACGCAGATAATTTATGCAAACTCATGGGTCGCATATCGACCTAGC
>QLUC01000104.1 GCA_018725275.1 Bacillota bacterium
GGAGTTCAATGAGCGTCTAACTCGGTTCTATGATACGAACGACTATTCCAATGTAGACAGATTTTTGCATGACAACTGCATTGGGGGAATGGTGGTGAAAAGAGATCAAGAAGTCAAAGGGTAAAAGGATAGAGCTTTTCTTGTTGACCGACCTTGTCAAGAAAGGCTATAATTATGCGGAGTGCTTAGAACTATGTAGAGCTACTAAGGAGGAACCAAGGTGAACATCAAGTATGTCCTCGTTTTTTTGCTGGTCCTAGGTTTGATAGGGGGGGCGGCATACTACTCTTCAGCACCGCTCGGCGAGGCCATCCGGTTTGGCCTTGATATTGACGGCGGCATTATGGTGCTGCTTGAGGCCGTGCCCAGCGAGCAAGTGCCCACCATCAACGACGATGCCATGGTGCGCGCGGTGGCCATCCTCCGCCAGCGTGTCGACGGCTTAGGCGTAGCGGAGCCCGAAATAGTGCGCGAAGGCGCGCGGCGCATTCGCGTTTCTCTCCCCGGCTATGGTGACCAAGAAGAAGTTTTAAGTATTATTGGCAAGACAGCCTTGCTGGAATTTAGAGATGTCGAAGGTAAAATATTCTTATCCGGTGACCGTCTCCGCGACGCGCGAGAGCAACTCGATGAACGAAATCGTCCCCATGTCTCGATTACGTTCGACGAAGAGGGCGGCCGCTTAATGCGCGATTTTACTCGGGCCAATATCGGCGGCAGATTGGTCATCACCCTTGACGGCGCAGTCATTTCTGCCCCCACCATTGAAGGCGAGGTCGGCGCCGAAGGCAGTATCACCGGGCTTGAGTCGCTGGCCGAGGCGCGTAGCCTAGCCATTATGCTCCGTTCCGGCGCCTTGCCGGTGGCACTTGAAATCAGGGACTTCCGCGGTGTCGGGCCCACTTTGGGCCAGGTTTCGCTCGACAGAAGCGTCGATGCCGGCATCATCGGCCTTGTTCTGGTCGTTTTGCTCATGCTCGCCTACTATCGCGGGTTTGGCTTGGCCGCCAACATTGCCCTCGCTGTGTACACTTTGCTGGTGATGTGGTTGCTCGCGGCAATTAATGCCACCCTCACCTTGCCGGGCATTGCCGGTCTTATACTCGGTATAGGTATGGCGGTGGACGCCAATGTCATCATCTTTGAGCGCATCAAGGACGAACTTAAGGGCGGGCGCTCCCTGCGCGTAGCCGTCAATGCCGGTTTTCGCCGCGCCATATTGACCGTCTTAGACGCCAATATTACCACGCTCATTGCTACAGCCGTGCTCTATTGGTTTGGCACCGGTCCCGTGCGCGGCTTTGCGGTGACGCTATCGCTAGGGGTTCTCGTCAGCATGTTCACGGCCATTTTTGTCACCCGTTTCCTGATTTCGCTGATGCTTAATGCCAAATTAGTGGCCGGCGCCAAAGCGCTCGGCGCGTAGGGGGTGGCGAACTTGAATTTTAATTTTAACCTTAACATTATCGGACGTCGCAAATTCTTCTACCGCGTTTCTGCCGTTATCCTGATTCTCGGGATCGCGCTTTTGCTCTTCCGCGGGCTCAACCTCGGCATTGACTTTCAAAGTGGCACCCTCATCGAAATGGACCTCAAGCAAGCCTTTACTGTCGACGAAGTGCGGGGCGTCGTGCAGCCTCATTTTGACAAGGTACAAATCCGCGAGGTGCGCGACGGCGTAGCCGCCTCCACCATGGTGCAAATTCGTACCTCGGAGACAGACGAGACCAAGATTACCGGCGCCATAAATGCCTTAGAGGCTAAATGGCCAGAAGCGGTGCTCGAGTCTGCCGCTCGGGTGGACGCAGCCTTTAGCGTGGAGTTGGTGCGTAACGCCGCCATCGCCCTCCTCTTGGCCTCCATCGGTATGGTTATCTACATTACTTTGCGCTTTGAGTTTAAGTTCGCCATCTCGGCGGTGCTCGCGCTCCTGCATGACGTCTTTATGGTCCTCGCGGTGTTCTCCCTTTTGCGGATTGAGATCAACAGTGAATTTATCGCCGCCATCCTCACCATCGTCGGTTACTCGGTTAATGACACCATCGTAACATTTGACCGCATCCGCGAAAACCTGCAAAAGGCCAGGCGCCTCACCGATATCGAAGGCTTGGTCAACCGCAGCATTAACGAGACCATGATGCGCACTATCAACACCTCGCTCACCACCTTACTGGCGATTGGCGCCGTACTCGTTTTTGGCGGAGTGACGCTACGCCCCTTTGCTGTAGCCTTGGTCATCGGTATCTTGGTCGGAACTTACTCGTCAATCTTTGTGGCCAGCTCCCTCTGGGTGGATTGGCAGGATAAGGCGAGCACCGGCAAGGTTGAGCCTAAGCGAGCCTAGAACGACCATAGACCCGGTGGGCATTAAGCCGACCGGGTTTGTTTTACCTAGGGGGGCAAAGGGGGTAGGCCACGGTGACTAAAGGCTTGGTGTTGACCTGTGATCCGCGTTTTGTCAGTGAACTTAAGAAAGAACTACAACTCCCAAAGGAGCCCGACGAGCTTTTGGTGCTCGCGCCCGGGGTACTTTTCGTAGCCCGTGAGACGGTGGGGGAAGCTATATTCTTGCGGCACCAATTTTCGGTGCAGCAAGTTGTGGCGCTAGAGAGCACTGCCTTCGACCTGCCAAGACTAGCCGGCGCCGCCGAACTCTTGCTCGCGGCAGAGAAGGCGGGCACTAGGGTTGCGGTGCAGTGCCGCATTATGGACCGTGCCTGCCCTTATCAGGCGCGCGATGTGAAAGGCGCCCTCGACGGGGTGCTGCCGCTACACGGCCTTTGGCCAGAGACCAAGCACCCCAGCCTGGTGCTCAGTGTGCTCATCGCCAAGCAGAGGGCGTACCTTGGGGTGTCTTCGCCTAGTGAAAATTTGAGCCGCTGGAATGGCGGGGCGGCACACTATGGCAAGCTAAGCGGCGCTCTTAGCCGGGCGGAGCACAAGCTTGAGGAGGCTTTTGAAGTGTTTGGCATAGAGCTGGCGGCTTCGGCACAGGTGCTTGACTTAGGGGCAGCGCCCGGCGGCTGGACATCATTTCTATTAAAACAGGGTCATTATGTGACGGCGGTGGACACCGGGGAGCTCGCTAGGGAGTTACTTACGCACCCCCGCCTCATCTACCACCGGCAAAATGCTTGGCACATCAAACCCCCCGCCGCCACCTTTGACCTTATCACCTGTGACATGGGGCGGGAGGCGAGTGGCACGGTCGAGGTACTATTGCACTTGGCAAGTAGCCTTAAGAGCGGTGGCGCCTTGCTCATGACCGTAAAATTTATGGGGCATGAGCCCTTGCCCCTCATTCGGGAGTGCCGGCGGAAGCTAGAGCAGCGGTACCGCATGCGGGCCGGCAGGCACCTCTGGCACAACAGAGAAGAAGTAACCCTGTACTTAGTGAGGCATACTTAGGGGGGCGTAGTGGTGGAAGAAGTGTTAGTGGTGGAAGAAGTGTTAGTTGTACCGGCGGAGTTGGTCGGGCGGCACCTCGGGGGAGAGGGTCTCTTGCCCGTGGATAGGGCGACTTTGCGCCTCTTGATGCAAGAAAGCCACTTTACCCCGCGCCATAGCGCGGAGGGCAACCCTCTCTACCGGCAGTTGATTCCCTACGTCGTGGTTCTAAACACGGGGGGCGAGGTCTTCGCAGTCACACGCCTAAAAGCGCAGTCCGAAGAACGCTTGCACCATAAATTATCCATCGGGATGGGTGGGCACATTAACCCGAGTGACGGAGCACTGGGGTTAGAATTGCTATGGGCGGCCGCTTGGCGAGAACTAGGCGAGGAGGTGGAGATAGTTGACGTGGGGCCATTGGGCGAACTAGAATTTTGCGGCCTTATAAATGATTTAAGCACCCCAGTGTCGCGCGACCACTTGGGATGCCTTTTTCTACTTAGAACCTCTGGGGCGGTACTGGTGCGGGAGAGGGGGAAGATGCAAGGGGGCTTTATGCCCTGGGAAGAACTTAAACGGCGGAGCGAAGAGCTGGAAAGCTGGTCTAGCCTGGTCTTGCCCTGCCTGAAGGGCTTCTTGCTTGCGTAGCTTGCCCTACTCGCCCGACTTCAAAATGGCGGTAACTGTATCGACGCGAGAGCCGTCCATGGCCTTAATGGTGAGGGCCACGCCACTGACATTGACGCTGTCGCCAATGGTGGGGATAGTGCCCATGAGGAACATGAGCATGCCGCCGATAGTGTCGTACTCGCCCTCCGGCAATTCCACCCCAAGAATCTCTGACGCGCCGCGAATGCCAATAGTGCCGGACAGTTCGACCGTGCACTCGTCGATATATGCGTACTCCGGCACTTCGTCCTCATCATGCTCGTCGGCGATTTCGCCTAGTATTTCTTCGACCAAGTCCTCAAAGGTGATTAGGCCGGCTGTTCCGCCGTATTCATCGACGACGATGGCCAGATGAACTTTCTTGCGCTTAAACTCGGCTAAAAGCTCGCTGACTTTCTTAAACTCGGGGACAAAGTAGGGGGGGCGGAGGTAGTTGATGGCGTCAAAACTTTCTTTAGCAGCACCGATTAAATCTTTAACGTGCAGCACACCCACGATGTCGTCGATGCCCTTGTCAAAGACGGGAACCCGCGAGTAACCATCGCGGCGCACGACCTCGAGCAAATCTTCGTAGCTGGTGCGGAGGCTGACGCGAACTATTTCGGTGCGCGGGGTCATGATATTTTTAACGAGTGTATCGCCGAACTCAATGATGCTCGTAATCATGTCTTTTTCTTCAGCCTGCAAGATGCCCTCTTCCTGGCCGACGGTGACTAAAGTGCGCAGTTCTTCTTCACTGAAGGTTGGGGCGTTTGGGGTCACCGGTGCGCCAATCAACCCTAAGAGTAGGTGTGATAGTTTCTCCAAAAGTCTGGCTAGGGGGTTGAATATTAAGTATAGGATGTTCAACGTGGGCGACCAGGTGAGGGCAATGCGCTGACTGTGGTGCAGCCCATAGGTCTTAGGGGTAATCTCGCCGAAAATAAGGATGACCACCGTCATGCCAAAGGTAGCTATGGCCACACCGAGCCCTTCGCCAAAATAGTCCACTGCAATGACCGTGCCGATAGCAGTAGCGGCGATGTTCACGAGGTTGTTGCCGATGAGGATTGTGCCGAGAAGTCTACCGGGAGAGCTTAATAATCGTTCCACGAGGCGGGCACCCTTGACGCCTTCTTCGACTAAGTGGCGTACACGCAGCTTGCCGAGGGACATCAAGGCCGTTTCCATGGAGGAAAAGAATGCAGAACACCAAATGAGGGCAATTAAGAGGGCAGACTGCAATAAGGGGCTCGGGTCCATCAACCACAATCTCCTACCGCTTTTTATATTTCTAGATGCTGGCGCTGACCAGCCTAAGCAATTACATTGTAGGGTAAGCCGCAACTATCGTCAAGGGATTTAAGGGGCGCTACAGCATCCCGTGTAGCGGCGTGACATGGCACGCCGACCCTCCCCACGGCGCGACAGTTCCCTAGGTAGCGGCGTGA
>QLUC01000105.1 GCA_018725275.1 Bacillota bacterium
TATGGCGGAGAGGGAGGGATTCGAACCCTCGTCGGGGTATAAACCCGAACACGATTTCCAGTCGTGCGCCTTAGACCAGCTCAGCCACCTCTCCGTGGCTCGCGCCTTCGCGGGAAGAAAAATAGAAGAATAAGTGGCGGAGAGAGTGAGATTTGAACTCACGGAACGGGTAACCGTTCACCCGCTTTCGAGGCGGGCGCTTTCAACCACTCAGCCATCTCTCCGTTACTTGCTTTGCCGCAATTCCTTGAAGAACTCTTTTAGCAAGCTGCCACACTCGGCAGCCAACACCCCACCCACCACCAGAACCCGGTGGTTGAGCTGGTTGGCGCTAAGAACATCCATCACCGAACCGGCCACCCCCGCCTTAGGGTCAGGGGCACCATACACCAAGTGCGGAAGTCTCGCCAGCACCATGGCGCCGGCGCACATCAGGCAGGGCTCGAGAGTGACATAGAGAGTACAATCGAGGAGCCGCCAGCCGCCCAAGGTAAGGCCGGCCTGCCTAATGGCGAGCATTTCAGCATGGGCCGTAGGGTCGTGACCAACTTCGCGCCAATTATGCCCGCGACCGATGATCTGACCATGGCGAACGACTACCGCCCCAACGGGAGTTTCTCCTAGCTCATATGCCAGGCGAGCTTCGGCCAGGGCCGCGCGCATAAAATGCTCATGCATCATGCTGCACCTTCCACAAACTGCCTAGCTAAGGAACTGCAAGCAGCCTTGAACTCTCTGGTGCACCCGGAGGGACTTGAACCCCCGACACGCGGTTTAGGAAACCGCTGCTCTATCCCCTGAGCTACGGATGCAAAATAAATGGCGCGCCCGGCAAGATTTGAACTTGCGACCACCGGATTCGTAGTCCGTTACTCTATCCAGCTGAGCTACGGGCGCAAAAAATGGCGGAGAGGGCGGGATTCGAACCCGCGATACGAGTTTAAAGCTCGTATAATCGCTTAGCAGGCGACCGCCTTCGACCTACTCGGCCACCTCTCCGTGCCAACTTACTATAGCACAGACTTCTTGCTCAGGCAATGGCAAAAAGCCGGCCAACTACTTGTGTGGCGGAGAGAGAGGGATTCGAACCCCCGGTCCCTTGCAGGATCACTAGTTTTCAAGACTAGCGCCATCAACCACTCGGCCATCTCTCCACAGCACTAATCAGTATACCAACGAAGTATAGCCGCGTCAATTCGTAATTTTTTCTATGCCCATAAATGGGATTAGCGCTTCCGGCAAGCGCACCGAGCCATTGTCCTCCTGGTAGTTTTCCAGGATGGCCGCCACCAAGCGATCGATGGCCAACCCGGAGCCGTTCAAAGTATGCACATATTCGGCCTTGGCTCCTTTTTGGGGACGGAACTTGATGTTGGCCCTCCTCGCTTGGAAGTCGCGGAAATTTGAGCAACTGGAAATCTCTACATACCTATTGTAGCTTGGCATCCACAACTCAATATCGTATTTTTTGGCGGCAGCGAAACCAAGGTCGCCGGTGCACATCTCCAAAATACGATAAGGAATCGCCAGCCTCTCCAGCACCTGGCAGGCATCGGCGAGGAGGGTTTCGAGCTCCGCGCTCGAATGCTCTGGTCGTACAAATTTTACTAATTCGACCTTGTTAAATTGATGCATGCGGATCAGGCCGCGGGTGTCGCGGCCGGCGGCACCCGCCTCTGCTCGAAAAGAAGGACAGTAGGCGGTGTAGTAGAGTGGCAGTTGCATGCCGTCTAGCACCTCGTCCCGATGCATATTGGTGACGGGCACCTCGGCGGTAGGGTTTAGGTACAGCTCCTGCCCGGCAATCTTAAAGGCGTCCTCGGTGAACTTGGGGAATTGCCCCGTCCCCACCATGTTGTCATAGGTGACAAGGAGCGGTGGGGCAACCTCGACATAGCCATGCTCGGTCGTGTGCAGGTTGAGCATAAAACTGATGAGCGAGCGCATCAGTCTGGCCCCTAGGCCGCGATAGATCGCAAAGCGGGCGCCGGCAATCTTGCCCGCCCTTTCAAAATCAAGAATGTCCAGCGCAACGCCTAGGTCCCAGTGCGCCTTGGGGGCGAAGGCAAATTGGCGCGGCAGAAGATGCAAGGAGCGCACCTTGTTGTGGCTTTCGTCCGGTCCAACCGGCACATCGCTATCCGGCAAGTTCGGAATGCGGAGCAAGATGTGCTCGAGCCGTTGTTCGATCTCCTTAATTTCGGCATCTAATTCTTTCACTTCTTGCCCGAGGGCCTTCATGTTCTCCTGAAGTAGGGTAGTGTCCTGGCCCTGCCGGCGCAGCTCCGCGACTTCTTCCGACTTTTGATTGCGCTCTGCCTTTAACTGCTCAACAGCCGTTACTTTTTGGCGACGGCCCTCATCGAGTGCTAAGAAATTATCTAGCGTCAGGGATTCCCCCTTAGCCGCCACCCCCGCCCGCACGGCGTCCACATTGTTGCGCACAAATTTAGCGTCAAACATCAACCTAGCCTCCCCTTTCCTCTATTACGCCCATATTTCGCGAAAAACAAAAAATCGCCCTCTCGTGAGGGGCGATCTTACTCGCGGTACCACCCTGCTTTGTGCTTTGAACTATAACGCGTCACCGTCACCGTTTTCACGGGCCGCCTTCGAAGTGGACTTCGCTCCTCCGCCCACACTAGCTCGCACCAGCCGCTAGCTCTCTAAAGTGAGCCGACAAACTACTCTCTTCTGCCTTGCGTTTCATCTATACTCGTATCCTAGCACAAAGCATTGGCCTTGACAATGTTTAGTGTCACCGTTCCTCCATACCCCACGAAATTATTGGCCTCAAACGCCCTCTGCAGGGAAAAGGTCAGGAACATAGAATACATAATACAAAAGCCATCGCTACCGCCGGATGGAACATTAGGAGGAAGTACATGAAAGAACTTTCTACCCGCGCGCAGAGCATCACCCCCTCGATAACCCTAGGAATAGATGCCAAGGCCAAGCACATGGCCGCACAGGGCGCTAAGGTTATCAATTTTGGGGTTGGAGAACCGGATTTTGATACCCCGACCAACATTGCCCAAGCCGCGATTAGCGCCATCCATCGAGGGGAAACGCGCTATACTCCCGCTGCCGGAACCGAAAGCTTACGCCAGGCCATCTGCGAAAAGCTCCGGTTAGAAAACAACCTGAGTTACACTCCGGGACAAATCGTGGTCTCTAACGGCGCCAAGCACTCGCTCTACAATGCCCTTCTGGCCATTTGCGACCCGGGCGATGAGGTCATCATCCCCATCCCCTACTGGGTCAGTTATGCCGAGATGGTGAAAATGGTGGGTGCGGACCCGGTCTTTGTCAATACCAAGGAGGATGAAGACTTCAAGGTGCGCGTGGCGGACCTCGAGTCTGCCGTTACGCCAAAAACCAAGGCCCTCATGCTCAACAGCCCGAGCAACCCAACCGGCATGGTCTATAGCCAGGCCGAGCTGTCCGCCATCGCTGACTTCGCCCTAAGGCACGATCTCTATGTGATCTCCGATGAGATTTACGAGAAATTGGTGTATGACCATACCGAGCACCAGAGCATTGCTTCCTTGGGAGAAGAAATTAAGAACCTCACCATTGTCGTCAACGGCATGTCCAAGGCCTATGCCATGACCGGGTGGCGCATTGGCTACACCGCCAGCAATATGGCCCTAGCCAAGGCCATGGGCAGCCTGCAGAGTCACGCCACTTCTAATGCCAATTCCATTGCTCAAGCCGCGAGCATTGAGGCCCTGCGTGGGTCCCAAGAAACCGTACAAATGATGGTCCAGGAATTCGCGCGGCGGCGACTACGCATGGTGGACCTAATAAACGACATCCCCGCTTTGAGCTGCCGTCTGCCCAAAGGCGCATTTTATGTCATGGCGAACATCAGCCGATTGCTAGGTCAGCAAGTTGCCGGTGAAACAATCATTGATGACGTAGCCTTAGCCCAGGTGCTACTGGACCAAGCCCAGGTGGCGGTGGTTCCCGGTTCGGGATTTGGCGCCGGACAATTCCTTCGTCTGAGCTACGCCACTTCCATGGACAATATCGAAGAAGGCTTGCGCCGCATCCGCGCCTTACTAACTCGGCATTAGGTCACACTGACCAAGGAGCCGCATCAGCTCAACCCTATATTGCTTGCGCGCGCGGTAGAGTTTGCAACGCACCGCCTCTACCGTGCAGGCAAGTTGAGCGGCCATTTCTTCGTAGGACATATTCTTCAGCTCTTTTTGCACTATCAGCCGGCCGTAGACGGCGGGCAACTTGCTAAAAGCCTCTTCTAGGCAGCGGCGTATCTCTTCTTTCTCCCATTTCTTTTCGGAAGCACATCCCTCCAGCCAAGCTGGAGGTTTTATTTTATGCCTATCTCGCTCTTCTAGACTTTGTAGGGAGACATGAGGTGAACGGCGTTTTTTTCGCATCGTGTCGATGTGATAATTCTCCATAATGCGTAGCCACCAAGTGCCAAACGAGGACTCACCGCGAAAATCTTTCACCTTAAGCCAGGCCCGCAGTAAGGACTCCTGGACTAGGTCGTCAGCTTCTTGCCAAGACGGTGCGAGCTTCATAGCACGCCTTTTAATTAGTGCCAGATAAGTTTTCACCATCTCTTCAAAGGCCGCTCTGTCCCCTTTACGCAGCAGTTCCAGTAGCTCGGACATCATTTCACCCCTCTTTCGGATAAATGCAAGCAGCAGCAATGCTTAACTAGAGTAATAATTCGGCACAGAGCGGTGTATACCTGCAAGGCCAGCGGGGCGGCAAAAAAACTACGCAGAACAGAATAACGCGCCCCTTTTGTTTACCCCTTTATTGGGAGGCCTTTGCGGGACAGGCTGATGCGTTGGCGTTTTTTATCTATGCCCATAACGCGAACTTCTATTACTTCCCCAACGACTACCGCATGGGAAGGGTGTTTGACAAAGGTCTCGCTAATTTCCGATATATGCACCAAGCCGTCCTGTTTTACGCCGATGTCAACAAAGGCGCCGAAGTCGACCACATTGCGCACCACGCCGCGCAGCACCATGCCCTGCGCCGAAGTCGACCACATTGCGCACCACGCCGCGCAGCACCATGCCCTCGGTTAGGTCCTCCATCCGGAGGACGTCGCTACGAAATACAGGACCCTCGACATCCTCCCTAGGGTCACGCCCAGGTTTTTGCAGAGCGAGGTAGATGTCGCGCAGGGTGGGTAGCCCCGCCCCTAAAGTTTCTGCGGCCTGACGAAGTTTGGCGGCGTCGATATTCACCCCTCCCTGCGTCAGTTCATTGATAGAAAGCTCAAGGTGCCCCAAGAAACGGTGGGTCAAGGTGTAAGATTCAGGATG
>QLUC01000106.1 GCA_018725275.1 Bacillota bacterium
ACCCCCTGCGGAGTGTTTTTATTCTTCGCCGTGTTCCGGCAAAATCCTTTCGTCAAACAAATTATTGACCAGCTCTTTCTAATTTTAGGCGAAAATATTCGTTAAACACTTTACGCGCGATAGGGGCGGCTGCTCCACCACCGCTTCTGCCGTGTTTTACCAAGACAGAAACTACTATCTCGGGGCTCGTCAGGGCATCGACCGCCGCATAGCCGGCAAACCAGCCGTGCGAATCAACGAACACTCCACCGCGCATGACTTCGGCGGTGCCGGTCTTGCCGGCAGAAAAGTAGGGAGCACCGCGAAAAACTCCTGCCGCCGTCCCACTGTTCAGACCTAGGCCCGTTACCTGTGTTACTTGACGCAGTCCCTCTTGAATTCGTCGCCATTCTGGTTCTGTTATCAGCCCGGCGGGGTTGTCGGCTGTTTTGACCAAGGAGGCCAACAATTTGGGCGTATTTTGCTCAATAATTTCACCGCTCGGGGCAACTACCCGTTCAACTAAAAATGGTTGAAAGCGGTGCCCAGTTGCCAACATAGCCATGAAATTGGCCATCTGTAAAGGAGTGTATTGTTGGTCACCCTGCCCGATAGCGATGTCGGCCACCTCACCCGGAAAGGGGTTTAAGGAGCGGCGGTCGCCCGGATTACGTCGCAAATGCGCCCTGATGCCGTCGCGGAAGCGCTCGCTGGTCGGAAATTGCCCCACATCAGCGCGAAAGTCCACCAACTCCGGTATCCTCGTTGGCACCCCTAGGCCCAGAGTTGCGGCAACCTTGCCAAAACTGTCCAGAACATTGGCCACGCCCAGTCTAGCCATGATCTCAAAACCTAGCTGGTAAAAATAAATATTACAGGAAATCCTCATCGCTGAAAGTTCATCCACCACGCCATGCCCAGTGCCAAAGGCCTCAATCCAACATCTCTTGCCACGGGGCCCAAGGAGCGCTTCATTGAATAGTCTGCCCGTGCAGACCACCGGTGGACGCCCGCGCATGGCCTCGGTGGCACCGGTCATGATGCCCACAATTTGTGTAACCGGCTTAAACATGGACCCCGGAACGGTAGCCGCCAAAGGTTTGGCCACCAACGGTTGGTCGGCATCGTCCCGCAGCAGAACAAAATCGCGCGCTATTAAGGCGGGATCAAATGAAGGGAGGCTAATGAAGGCCCGCACGCGCCCATCGCGAGGGTCAAGGGCCACCACCGCCACCTCGCGTGCCGCGGGAGCTGTCTTTTGCAGCATAGGCAGGTATTCGTTAATCAGCCAGGTCTCTACTATTTGCTGTAGCTCCGCATCAATGGTAAGTTTGACAGCACTACCCGGGGTTGGGTTTTCCGGTTCTTTTTCCGCGACAATCCGACTAAGTTGATCAACCTCGACCCGTTGTAGCCCATCAATCCCCCGTAGCGACCGTTCTTGGGGAACGAATTCAAAAGCGGCCTCAATCCCCCAGCGCCCCACCCGACTGTCGAGGCGATACCCCATCAAGCCGCGGTTAATTAGGGACCGCAGAGCTTGCTGATCTCCGGTAAAGCGCCCCAGCCCCCCGAGGACATGACTGGCGAGACTGCCCAATGGGTAACTACGCACCGGTTGCACATCGATAAAAACCCCTGGCAATTCAAGGCGGCGTTCGTCTATCTCAAGCAATACGGGGTCACCAAACTGCAGCGGTGTTTCGGTCAGGCGTACCGGCTGCCACCGCCGAAAGCGATTGGCATTTAAGAGGCGCTTAAATCTCTCTACCGAAATGTCTGGGTTTTGACCAAGAGGATCGAGGATACCGGTTAGGGTTTTTAATATTTTATCCAGTTCCGGGGCGCGAGTATGGTACATAGACACAAAAAAACCAGGTTGGTTGCCCGCCATAACAATGCCGCGCGAGTCGAGAATCTGGCCTCGCGGAGCCAGCTGTATTCTCTGACGAAAACGATTTTCATCGGCATCGCGCCTATATTCCGCACCGAAAACAATCTGCAGTACTCCGAGGCGAAAAACAATAACCAGCAAGGCTACAATAATGGTTATGGTCATGACCCTTAGGCGGCCGGCAAAATCCTTGTCCAACTAGTTCACTTCCTCCCTTCGCCCAGGCAACCATCTGACGAGCCACCAATGCACCCAAGGCAGGAGTGCTCCGTTTATCAAGACTGTCGGAATAAAGACCGTTAGAAAGGCATGGCGCCACCAGACTGCAAAGGCGACATTTGAGAGTAGCAGCACCGCGACCTCGAAGCTCGCTGTGCCAATAAATCCCACCACCACCGGCACCAGAAAAGCATCACTATAAATATAACGCGCGGCATACCCCGCTGTATACCCAATCAAGACAAGCGGCAATGCCGCCATGCCGATGACCGTGCCCAAGGTGATATCCGCGAGCAAACCCACCCAAAGTCCAGCCATAAACCCCGCTAACGCGCCATAGTAGAGCGCAACCACGCTGACCAGCGCAACTAGGAAGTTAAACCTGCCGCCGAAAATGGCCAAGTGGGGCATGACGGTGCCATGCAGGACCACGGCTAGTATGCCAAACACCGCCACCACTGTGATGGTCTTCATCACGGGGCACCTCGCCGCATGACGAGGACCTCCTCTAGGCGGCTGATGTCTACCGCCGGCCTAATGCGGGCGAACTTAAGCAACCCGTCGGCGCTGACAAAAATCTCCTGCACCGACCCAATTATGAAGACCTGCTCACGCGGAAAGACGCCCCCAAGGCCGGAAGTGGTGATGAGGTCCCCGACGGCGATGTCAAAATCTCTTGGCAAGCGGGGCAGGCGCACCATGCCCAGGCGGCTAGGGTCGCCTTCCGCGATGGCTGCCAGCCTATTCTCTTGCACCATGGCCGCAACCCCACTGCGCGGATCGGTGATGAGCAGTACCGTCGCGGTATCATCCCTCACCTCAATAATCCTACCCACGGCACCAACGGGTGTCACCACCGGATCTCCCACGCGAATGCCGTGACGGGTGCCGCGGTCAATAATAACTTCACTATGCCAGGCCACTAACCCCCGCGAGATGATGCGAGCCATGGTCAGAGGGAGCTCGGGGCGCGTTTGCCGGTACGCCAGCAGCTCGCGCAATCTCTCTGCTTCGAGCTCGGCTTCAACTAGGTTGATGTACTTAAACCTAAGTTCGTCGAGCTCTACCCGCATCCGCTCGTTATCCCGCCGCAAATCTCCGAGCTCTAGCACAAAACGCCCCAGGCGTCGCCCGAGGTCGACGACGGAGGCAGCCGCCCCTTGCACCGGGGCCATGGCACGAACAATAAGACGCTCGACCAAAGAAACACGAGCGCCATCCTGCGCCGAAAACATCAACAATCCCATGAGAACAAGCACCACGCCCACTAGTAATATGGCCTGCCGGTTCTTCCCCCACAAACCCATGCCCATCCCCCTTTATCGCAGCTTGGGCGATGCGTCCAGCCTCCTTAATAAATTCAAGTGCTCAAACGTCATTCCTGCTCCCTCGACCACAGAAGTTAGGGGATCTTCAGCGATGTGCACCGGCATGCCCGTTTCTGCGGCAATGAGCCTGTCAAGCCCGCGCAAGAGTGACCCTCCGCCGGTCATGACGATGCCGCGATCCATGACATCGGAAGCGAGCTCCGGCGGCGTGCGCTCAAGTGTGGCTTTGACGGCCTCCACAATGCCTCGTACGGTCTCAGCAAGGGCATGACGCACTTCGACCGAGCTTAGCGACAAGGTCTTGGGTAAACCCGTCACCAAGTCTCGCCCACGAATTTCCATCACACTTTCGCCCATGGGATAGGCAGAGCCAATGGCAATTTTTACTTCCTCCGCAGTGCGCTCGCCGATGAGCAAGCTGTAGTTTTTCTTGACATAGAAGACGATGGCCTCGTCCATTTCATCACCGCCGGAGCGAATCGACTGGTGCGTTACTATGCCGCCCAGGCTGATGATGGCCACCTCGGTCGTTCCCCCGCCGATATCGATAATCATGTTGCCTGTTGGTTCATTGACTGGCAAGAGGGCCCCGATAGCCGCAGCCATGGGCTCTTCGATGGTGTATGCTTCCCTTGCTCCCGCGCTGATGGTTGCGTCCTTGACCGCTCGCTTTTCTACTTCGGTCACCCCGGCAGGCACACAGACAATGACCCGCGGTCTAAAGAAGTAGCGGCCCTTGGTGGCGCGACGAATAAAGGCCTTGAGCATCTTCTGGGTAATGTCAAAATCGGCGATGACCCCGTCCCTGAGTGGCCGTATGGCAATGATATGCCCGGGCGTGCGCCCGATCATGGCCTTTGCCGCTTCCCCAACCTCTAGCAATTCATGGGTCTCACGGTTTATGGCTACCACCGAGGGCTCCCGCAGGACGATGCCCTTCCCCCGGACATAGACTAATGTGTTCGCCGTGCCGAGGTCGATGCCCATGTCACGGGCGAAATAACGATTCAAAAAGTTCATCAACTGTCCATACTCCTCACATTAGACCCTTGTCTTTAAGGCTTAGTATAACCCCATTGCCGAAAATAATATGGTCGAGGACCACGATGCCTAGAATCTTACCGGCCTCAGTGAGGCGACGCGTTACTTCTATGTCTTCTGGCGAGGGGGTTGGGTCACCGCTGGGATGATTGTGCGCCACAATGATCGAGGCGGCACTCTGGCGGATGGCCGGACGAAAGACCTCGCGGGGATGGACAATAGAGGCATTGAGACTGCCGACCGAGACCTCCTCTAGGCCAAGCACCACATTTTTGGTGTTAAGCTGTAGGGCGAAAAAGCGCTCCTTGGCCTCGTAGCGAAATCTCTCCGCCAAAAAATACTCCACATCGCGCGGTGATTTGATCACCGTTGGTGCGGTGCCCTCGAGGGTCAAGCGCCGGGACAACTCTACCACCGCCATGAGCAACACCGCTTTCGCCTGGCCAATGCCTTTGATGGCCCGCAGCTCGCTTGAGCTCATATGGACCAGCTTATGTAGGTCTCCGAGACTCGTCAACACCCTCTGGGCCAAGTCCAGCACATTTACGCCCTTCTGGCCGGAGGTAGCGAGCAAGATCGCCAAGAGTTCTGTATTGG
>QLUC01000107.1 GCA_018725275.1 Bacillota bacterium
CTTAATGCATGTTTTTTTTGGCACCGCGGGGACGAGTCCTGCGGTCAATCGTCTACCAACTGTCGGGCTTTTCACTCCCTTAGTTTATCTTGCTCCGCTTATTGTCATCGCTGCCTTTATCATTTTGTACCGCACTCCATGGGGACTGCGCATCCGCGCCGTGGGTGAACACCCCAAGGCCGCGGCCACGGTCGGCGTTAACGTCATTGGCCTCAGGTATGCCTGCGTAATCTTAAGTGGTATGCTCGCCGGAGTTGCGGGGGCGCACCTTTCCATTGGTACTTTGAGCGTCTTTGTGCGGGACATGACCGCGGGCAGGGGCTTTATAGCTTTAGCCGCAATGATCTTTGGCAAGTGGCACCCGGTGGGAGCTCTAGGTGCGGCACTGCTATTTGGATTTTCTGAAGCGCTACAGATGCGTTTGCAGGGTGGTGGCATTCCCAGCCAGCTCATTCAAGCCGTACCCTACGTGTTCACGATGATTGTCCTGGCGGGTTTTGTGGGGCGTGCTACGGCGCCGGCATCCTTAGGCGAGCCATACAAAAAAGAATAGGCAAGAACTAGAGGCTAGACAATTAGGACTGGCCCATTTAAAATAGTTATAGAATGGCAGTGGGGGTGGACTGTGTTAAACTTTATTTCACTTGTTGGCGCTTTTGTGGTGGTCTCGGCCCTCATGCCGCGCGTGTATAACTTGTCGGTGCGTCACTGTCTGGCAGATCAACCTTGTCACCGCAAGGTTCATGAAAGACCGATGCCCTTTGTGGGCGCAGCCCTGTGGCTTGGAGTATCGCTGATGCTTTTTGCGTTACCCCTTGATAGAAGCGTAGCCCTAGGCCTGACCCTCGGGGGTACGATTGCTTTTGCGGTTGGCTTGGCCGATGATTGGGTCAAGAGCCGGGGTGGTGACTTGGCCGCGGCGCCTAAACTCGTCGGGCAGCTATTCGCCGCTTTGGTTTTGTACTGGGCCGGGGTGCAGGTGGAGTTTTTGTCTAACCCCTTCTCGGGGGGACTAGTTTACTTGTCCCCGACCATGAGCTTGGTAGTCACGGTGGTCTGGGTGGTGGCGGTCACGAACATCATCAATTTCATGGATGGACTGGACGGCTTGGCCTGTGGGATAGTGAATATAGCGGCCTTGACCATGGCGTTTATCGCCTATTTTATGGGGCAACCGGCAACCATGCTGGTATCGTTAGCATTAGTGGGAGCAACACTGGCCTTTTTGCGCTATAACTTTAATCCCGCCAAGGCTTTCATGGGTGATGGCGGGGCGTACTTCTTGGGCTTTGTCCTGGCAGCGGTATCAGTGGAAGGCGCCTTTAAGTCGGCTACCTTGGTTGGCCTGTTAGTGCCGATCCTCGTACTGGGGCTACCCATCGGTGATACTGTTTATAACATTTTCAGAAGACTACAGAACGGCAAGCCCGTACATGTAGCGGACCGCGGCCATACTCATCATCGTCTGTTGCAGGCGGGGCTCAGCCAGAAGCAGACGGTGCTCGTCATGTACCTGATCAGTATCTGTTTCTCCCTCACTGCGCTGGTAGTTATGTTTGCCAGTAGATGGTAGGTAGTTTAGGTCTCGGACAAATTATTGGACTGTTGAGGGAGCTTTATCCGCATGCTAAGTGCGAGCTCAATTTCAGCAGTCCTTTTGAGCTGTTACTGGCGACCATGCTTTCAGCGCAGTGCACTGATGCTCGCGTCAATAAAGTGACGCCAGCCTTGTTTGCCAAATATTCCCACCCGTGTGAGCTAATGCAGGTAGACCCTGTGAATTTAGAATCAGACATCCGGTCTTGTGGGCTGTACAGGAATAAGGCCAAGAGCATTGTTAACTGTTGCCGTGAATTGTGTTTAAAGCATAACGGTCAAGTCCCAGAGACGGTAGAGGACTTGCGCTCCTTGCCGGGCGTGGGAAGAAAGACCGCCAATGTGGTGGCGAACACCGCATTTAATGTGCCGGCTCTGGGCGTAGACACCCATGTTTTTCGCGTGGCACGCCGCCTGGGGCTAACCTCGGCTAAGACCAGTGACAAAGTAGAATTAGAGTTGTGTGCCCTGATCCCCAAAGAGGATTGGGGACAAATGCATCACCTGCTTATCTGGCATGGGCGAAGAATCTGCCAGGCGCGCCGTCCGCAGTGCCAGCTCTGCCCCCTCCGTCATCTATGCCCCCACCATAAAGGAGAGGATGTCCATTGAGTAAAATCATAGAGATCATCAAGGATGCCAAGCTAACCTACCACCAGAAGGTGGTGGCCTTGGCGCGAGCGGCTGAAAATAGTCTAGACGTCCTAAAAATCCACCCTGCGGTGGAGGAATTGCGCCAAGCGGGGATCATCTGCGATCTTTTCGAGGGTCATGCCCCCTACCGACCGCGTTATGTCGTGCCTGACTATGCCCGCTTTATGCAAGAGGGCAGTGAGTTCCTCGCCCTTACTCCGCCAAAGACACTAGAGGATGCGGTGCACAGCCTGCTCATACTCTACAAGCATGTACCGTCGATTACTACTTTCCCTGTCTACATCGGCGAATTAGACAAGTTGCTCGAGCCCTTTGTCAAGGATGATGCCGCCTCGGCGCGGACCATTAAGCACTTTTTGCGGCATATCGATCGCACCATCACCGATTCATTCTGCCACGGCAACCTAGGCCCACGCGATACTCTGGCCGGTCGCCTGCTGCTTAAGGCTGCCGCCGAGCTACAAGCCGCCGTGCCCAATTTGACTCTCAAGTGTGACCATGATACCGGCGACGCCTTGCTGATCCAAGCGGTGGAAACCGCCCTGCAGACCGCGAAGCCGAGTTTTGCCAATCACGCCATGTTTGAGGCCGACTTTGGCGAGGACTATGCCATTGTCAGCTGCTACAACGGCCTGCCCGTAGGCGGGGGGAGCTTTACCTTAGTTAGGCTCAATCTCCACCGTCTGGCGTTGTCGACGACGGACTATGCGCAGTTTAGGAACGAGGCCCTGCCGCAGGCAGTCCGTCAAATGCTCCTTTACATGGATGAAAGAGTGCGTTTCCTAGTGGAGGAGTCGGGCTTTTTCGCGGGCAATTTTCTCGTCGTAGAAAAGCTACTTCGCCTAGAGCGATTTACGGCTATGTTTGGTGTCGTCGGTCTTGCTGAATGTGTCAATCATTTTTTGGGTAATCCCACGGCTAAGAGTGCCCGTTTCGGTCATAGTGAAGAGGCAAATTCCATGGGAATTGAAATTATCGCCCAATTGGCCGCCTTGGTGGCCGGGCATACCAACTCGCACCTGCACTTTTCCCAGGGTAGGTACCTACTCCACGCCCAAGTGGGCATTGACACGGATCAAGGCACCTCGCCGGGCTGCCGCATCCCGATCGGCGATGAGCCGGAACTCTATGAGCACATCATGCAGGCGGCTCCCTTTCATCAATACTTCCCGTCCGGAATTGGCGATGTCTTTAGCTTTGATTCCACAGTAAAGAGCAACCCCAAATTCGTGGTGGACATTCTTAAAGGGGCCTTCAAAAACGGGTTACGCTACTTTTCGGCCTATTCTGCAGATTCCGACGTGGTGAGGATTACTGGCTACTTGGTGAAGAGGTCCGAAATGGCCAAGTTGGCGAGGGATGTTTAAATGCAAGGCTATGTGCAGAAGATAATCCCCTTTAGCGCAGTGGATGGCCCCGGCAATCGCACCGCTGTCTTTCTGCAGGGTTGCAATTTTACCTGTGCCTATTGCCATAACCCAGAGACCCAGATGCTCTACGATAGTAGCTTGCCGGGCGATGGAGTACGCGCCATTGACCATCGCGACCTCGGCTTAGAGGTACTTAGGTACCGCGACTTTATTCAGGGGGTAACGATTTCGGGCGGCGAATGCACCCTGCAATACGAGTTCTTGCTGGAGCTTTCTAGGTATCTCCAAAGCTTTGGCATTGAAGTCTTTGTGGACACCAATGCTCACCTGGCTCCGGCAGCATTTCAGCTGCTTGGTCGGCATGTCGATAAGTTCATCATTGATGTCAAAGCCAGCGATGAGGGCGAGCATATGGCCCTGACCGGGGTAGGGAACAACCTGGTCCTTGCCAATTTGCGCTATGCGCTAGCGGAAAAGCTGGTCTATGAGATTCGCACCGTTATTGTGCCGGATGTTTTAAACAATGAGCAGACCGTCGCCGCCATCAGTAGGCTCATTAGCGCTGACCAACAAGTCAGGTACAAGCTGATTAGGTTTCGCCCTCAGGGGGTTATTGGCGCATACGCTAGACTACCTGGGCCCACCGACGAATATATGGCAGCCTTACAAAGATTAGCGCTAGCCTTTGGCGTCAAGACATGCGAAAAGAACTGACCCGGCGAGGTCAGTTCTTTGTTTAGCAGAGGCTTAATGCTCTATTCTGTGGTTGATGTCCGCCCAGTTGACCAAGTTCCACCATGAGGCAATCCATTCGGCGCGGCGGTTTTGGAATTTTAAGTAGTAGGCATGCTCCCAGACATCGATGGTGAGGAGGGGCAGACCGTCGATGAGAGCGACGTCCTGGTGTTTTTCAATGGTGGTGATGTAGAGACCCTTTAGCCCCGCAGAATAGACTAACAACGCCCAACCAGAGCCCTCAACAGCGGCGGCGGCGGCCGCAAATTGTTTCTTGAAAGCCTCAACGCTGCCAAAGCTCTCGATAAGATGCTTTTCAATATGCCCGCTGGGCTCGCCACCACCATTTGGGGTCATATTTTTCCAGAACAGAGTGTGCATGAGGTGGCCGCTGCCGTGAAACGCCAATTCCCGCTGCCAGTGCTTGACGAGGGCAAAATCGCCGCTCATTCTGGCCTCTGCTAGTCTTTCCTCCGCCTTGTTCAAGCCATCAACATAGGCCTGATGGTGCTTGGTGTGGTGAAGCTTTAGCGTGGTCTCATCGTAGTAGGGTTCTAGTGCGGCATATGGATAGGGCAGCTCCGGCAAAACATGTTTCTTGGTCATAAGTACCCACCTTTCTTTATGTAGTAATGTTTCTTTTTCGCCATAGCGGAGAGGATTCCTGCCTTAACTGGG
>QLUC01000108.1 GCA_018725275.1 Bacillota bacterium
CCCACCATGTTGACGAAATTCATTGTACCAAAGTTTTGCGCTGCACGCAACCCACGATTTTTTTGGGTTGTCGCACGAGTGAACTTGTGTGGTACCATAGAATCAAGAACGTAAAGCGAAGGGGGAAGCAAATTGAGTCAGCGGGTCGTTTTAACCGGCAATCAAGCCATTGCCAGGGGCTTCTGGGAGGGCGGCGGCAGCGTTGCCGCGAGCTACCCGGGGTCGCCCACCGTCGAAATCCTAGAAACCCTGAAAGAGTACAAAGAAGTCTACAGCCACTGGGCCTTAAACGAGAAAATCGCTCTGGAGATAGCCATTGGGGGCAGTCTAGCCGGTGGGCGCTCCTTAGTATCTATGAAACATGTCGGGCTCAACATCGCCCTCGATCCCTTTATGACTTTTACCCAAATTAAAACCAATGGTGGTTTTGTCCTTGTGGTCGGCGACGACCCCGGCTTGTCGAGCTCCCAAAATGAGCAAGACACCCGCGCCTTGGCCCGCTTTGCCAAGGTGGCCTTGCTGGAGCCCAGCACTGCACAAGAAGCCAAGGACTTTGTCGCGGCGGCCCTCCACATGAGCGAGGAGTACCATACTCCGGTCATAATTCGCTTGACCAGCAACTTGTGCCATAGCCGCGGGGTGGTGGAGCTGCACGAGCGCATCGAGAGCACGGGCCAAGGCTTTGTCAAGGACCAGGCTCGCTACAACATGCTCCCTCCTTACGCCAATGCGCAGCAGCACTTCATGAGGGAGCGCCTGTTGCGCTTAGCAGAACTCGGCGAAACAAGCCCTCTCAATCGCTATGAGCCGCGAGAAGGCAGTGCTTGCCTAGTTATTACCTCCGCCCTGCCCTACTGTTACCTAAAGGAGCTCAACGCGCCTGTTTCCATCATGAAGCTAGGGTTGAGCTATCCCCTCCCCCTCTCACGCCTCAAGGCTATCGCCGCCAATTACCGGCAGGTGCTCGTCTTAGAAGAACTCATGCCCCACATGGAAAGCGAGCTCCAGGCGGCCGGGTTAGGTGTTTATGGCAAGGAGTACTTCCCCTTCACCGGGGAACTTACTTCAGATGAAATCAGAATAGGGCTGGCTCGGGCCGGTGTGCCTGTCGAGGCATCTCCCTCGGCTTTAGACCCTATCAGCACCCCGCTACGCACGCCCATACTGTGCGCCGGGTGCCCTCACCGCCCCGTTTTCGATGTTCTGCGCGAGGCCAAGGTGGACGTAATCGGCGACATCGGCTGCTATTCGCTCGGCATTTTGGAACCCTTTGAGGTTCTTAACACCGTAATCAGCATGGGCGCGTCACTCGGCATGATTCAAGGTGTGGCCAAGGCGCACCGCCACGCAGGTATCTCCCGCCCCTTAGTCGCCACCATCGGCGACGGGACTTTTTTCCACTCTGGTCTTTCCGGCTTTGCCGACCTAGCCAAGACCACCGAAAACATCACCGTAATTGTCCTCGACAACCACACCACCGCTATGACCGGGGGTCAGGACACCCTCACTACTCGTAGCTACCTCAAAGATGACAGCCGCTACGGCATGAGCATCATGGAAGTGCTCAAATCCTTTGGCATAAAAGACATCCAAGAGATAGACCAGTTTCACGTGGTCAAGACGAAGCGGGTGCTGGCCGAGGCCCTAGAGCGCGACGGACTCTCGGTGATAATTGCCACGCGGCCCTGCGCCCTGAATTTCAAAGTTAAGAACCCGCATTTCTTTGTAGACCCTAAAGTCTGCATCGGTTGCCGCCGCTGTGTCAAGGTCAACTGCCCGCCCATTTCCATGCTCATGTACGAGGGACAGCAAAAGAAACAATCCTTCATCGACCCCGCCCATTGCGTGGGCTGTTCGGTTTGTTCGCAAGTGTGTCCGGTAAAAGCAATTAAGAGTAGTGCCACCCTAAAGGGGCAGGAGGTGCAACCATGAGCGTTACGAGCATTATGATTGCCGGCGTCGGGGGACAGGGCCTCGTCCTCCTCACCCGGGTGCTGGCGCAAGTGGCTCTAGCGGCAGGATATGATGTCAAGAGCGGCGACGTAGTGGGCCTCGCCCAGCGGGGTGGCATGGTCTGGGGCAGCGTGCGTTACGGCGAAAAGGTACATTCCCCGCTCATACCAAGAGGTCAAGGAGATTTCATGATTGCCATGGAAGCCCTGGAGGGACTGCGCTTTGCCCATATGCTGAAGCCAAGTGCCAAGGTCTTCTTGAGCAAGTATCGTATTTTACCAAACCGGGTACTCATCGAAAAGGATGAATACCCGGCAAATATCCCCTTGCTGCTAGGCGAGCGCGGCCTGGTCGTGGTTGAAATTGACGCCGAACAAATGGCGGTTGACCTCGGCAACAGGAGGCTTTCCAATACTTTGCTTCTCGGCGCACTGTCGGTGGAGCTACCATTCTCTAAGGACCATTGGGAAGACGCCCTGCGGGAAAATGTTCCCCCGAAAACCCTAGATTTAAATTTGCTGGCCTTTGCTGCCGGACGAAATACAGAGGCCCAAACATGCGCCACTACCTAGGCAGCGGGCAGCACCAAGGTGACCTTGAATAGATCTCCGTCAATGTCGATCTTCAGGGTTCCCTTGTGCAGTTCAACTAGGCTTTTGGCGATGGCCAAGCCAAGGCCGGAGCCCTCCGTGCTGCGCGATTCATCACCCCGCGTGAATCGCATAACAAGCTCATCCGGGCCGATGTTGAGCGGCCTAGCGGAGATATTCTTAAAAGTTAGGTGGACCTGATTTCCTCTGGCTGCTGCGTCTACATAGACTCGCGACCCCGGGAGTGCATAATTTAGGGCATTGGATAACACATTTTCGATCGCCCGCCAGAGCAACTTACCATCTGCCTGCACCTCCAGCCGGTCGGGCGGGATGCTAACGCGAAAATCTAGACCGGAACTTTCGATTCTTCCCGATAGCTCGGCTAACCCTTGTGTTAAGAGTGCCCCCACATCGAGCGTTTCCCATTTAACGGACAAATTGCCACTGACCGTTTTGGCAGCCTCGAAGAGATCTTCTGTCAGCACTTTGAGGCGTTGCGACTTTTTGTCGAGAACGTCTAGGTACTCTGCGGCGTTTTCTGACTGTAACCCTTCTGTTTTCAGGAGGTCAATGTAGGCAATCATGGACGTCAGGGGCGTCTTAAGGTCATGGGACACGTTGGTGACTAGCTCAGCCTTCATGCGCTCTGACTTAACTTCACTCTCTAGCGCAGCCTTAAGCCCTAGAGCGATGTTGTTAATATTCGAGGCCAGCACTACGAAATCCGGTACGCCCTTTTCGGGGATGCGGTAGTTGAGGTCGCCATTCTTCACCCGTTCTGTCCCCAGGATAATTGCCTTGAGTTCTGCCGCCCGGCTGGATACATACATCAGAGCAACGATGTTAACCAGTCCAAATAGACCCAAAGCGGATACTATGGGCAAGGTCCCATACCCAGCAATGGCTAGAAGATACAGGGAAAAAGTCAAGGACGCCCCATAAGCCATGAGCAGGCCCGATGCCCGTACCGCCAAAGATCCTGCCCCGATTACCCGAGCTATGGATACATAGATGAGGGTGTGCTTGAGGAGCTCTCCTCTCTTAAAGCGCTTAGAAAACGAACTTAGATACTGTAGCCCCATAAGCGCGATCATGACCGCAAACAGTCCGCCTATTTCTAGGCTTAGGGGTGGGCCGCCGCGATCTTGGACCGTCCACACTAACGCCATCCCTACCATTAAAACAAGGGACGCCCCCCCATAAAGTATCAACCCTACATCTAGATAAAGGTGATCTCGGATCGAAAGCTGCACCTCAGGAGAATTGGTTTGTCGCCCTGCGGCGTACATGACAAAGGCTGCGCCGAGTAGGCTGATCACAAGACCGATGACCATAAAGTTGAGGCCCGCCCTGCCCCGCACATGTCTTGCGGCCGCATCGGCGACCAAGGCATTGTAGTCCTCCAAAGAAAGCCCTACATAGATAATCGCCCTGTCAGGTCGCAGTACCTGGCGGTGGTGGGGCAAAGCGGCAAAGAAGGCGCTGACATCGCCTACCTCCCCGATATTGGTCAGCCTTGCGGTGCCCTCCGCCTCGATGTAGTACAGGAGAGGGTGGGGCGAACCGAGGCTGACCATCGCCTGTTGCCTGAGCCCTTCATTTTGCGCCGCATCGCTACCTGCTAGCACCTCTGCCCAGGTAAGACCGCGTTGCATAGCTCGCTCCAAGGCCCTGCTCACTACTTCCTCTCTAGTAACCAAGGCGTCCTGGAAGGTAGGCCAGTGCTGCACGCCGTACCAAGCAAGCAATGCTCCGGCTATGGTTACGAGGACCGCACAAAGCCTTAGCGCCGCAAGGAGGTTAGTATTTCTCAAGCTTGTACCCAATGCCCCACACCACCTTTATATATTTTGGTTCTTTCGGATTGAGCTCAATTTTTTCACGGATGCGGCGAATGTGGACCGCCACGGTGTTCGCCGGATTGTAAGGCAGTTCATTCCAGGCGCGCTCATAGATTTGGTCGATTGAAAACACCCGTCCGGCGTTCTCGCAGAGAAACTTGAGTATCCTATACTCTACCGGGGTGAGTTTGACGGGTTCCCCATCCACAGTCACTTCTTTGCATAGGTCATCCACCACTAAGCCACCGCTGCGACAAACTCCGCTCTCCGGCACCTGACTCCCAAGTGTGGTGTAGCGACGAAGCTGCGATTTGACGCGGGCGACTAATTCTAGGGGATTAAAGGGTTTAGTTACATAATCATCTGCTCCCATGTTGAGCCCTAGTACTTTGTCCGCATCTTCAGACTTGGCCGAGAGCATGATGACCGGAACATTGTACCCTTTGCGGAGAGTAACCACCGCTCTGATTCCATCCATAATCGGCATCATAATGTCCATAATGACCAAGTGGATGTTTTCGCGCTCCAGAACTTCTAGCGCCTCGCTCCCGTTGTAGGCAGAAAACACGTTGTACTTCTCGTTATGCAGGTAAATCTCAATGGCCCGAACTATTTCGCGGTCATCATCACAGAC
>QLUC01000109.1 GCA_018725275.1 Bacillota bacterium
ATATGCCGATAGTCTGCCTAGCGGTATCCCACAAATGGTCAACATTGAGTTTAGTCATTCATCAATGCCCCCTGCCATAGTATTTGCGCCAACTATTGCGACTCTAATTGTTACTCTACTTTGGCTACGGCGAATAATCTGGCCCGCGCATAGGTTCGCTGTACCTTGATAACCTCAAAAGTGGCTTTCTTGCCGATGAGCGAGGCCGCGTTCTCCACCTGGATGACATACCCCTCCACGCGGGCCACCCCATCTTCCGGGCGGTTGTTGTGGACGCTGTCGATTAGCAAGGTATGTATCTCGCCGAGGGCAACCGGCACGGCCGCCTTTTCTACCTCCTCCACCGAACCGGCGAGGGTGATTTTGTACTCCTCCGGGTTCATTTGCTGTGCGCCACGGATGAAGATGCGTTTTTCCGTCTCGCGCTCCAGACGCTCTAAGTTAGCCGCATTGACCCCAATCAAGTTGCCGGCGGTAGTGGGATGAACTTGAATTAGCACCGCAGGCTCTAGTGTCGCCTTGAGGAAGCGCTTTAATTCGCCCTCAATCCTGCTGCCCGCCACTTCATCCGAGAGCACCCGTCCCGTACCTTCACAACATGGGCAATCTTTCTGTAATAGCTCGCTGATACTATGGCGCACCTTCTGCCGAGTCATCTCCACAAGACCAAGGTCAGTCAGCCCGAGGATGGAGGTCTTAGTTTTATCGGGCTGCATGGACTCATGGAGGGTGGCGAGGACTTTTTTCTGGTGCTCCCCCTTATCCATGTCGATGAAATCAATGATGATGATGCCCCCGATATTGCGGAGGCGCAGTTGCCTGGCAATCTCACGCGCTGCCTCGAGATTGGTCTTCAGTACCGTGTCCGAGAGATTGGTCGAGCCGACGAACTTACCTGTGTTGACATCAATTGAAGTGAGTGCTTCGGTTTGGTCGATAACCACATAGCCTCCACACTTCAGCCAGACACGGCTCTTTAAGATTTTGCGTAGCTCATCTTCGACACCAAAGACCTCAAAGATGGGTTGATTTTGCTGAAACAAAAAGACTCGGTCCTTAAACTCGGGGCCAATGTCCTCAAGCAACAATAAAATGTGCTCATATTCCTCCGCGCTATCTATGAATAGCCGCAGGACTTCGTGGTCAAAACTGTCGCGGATGATGCGGTACAGGAGGTTTAAGTCCTTGTGCAGTAGACTTGGAGCTTTCGCCGCCTTCCCACGATTCTTGATGCGCTTCCAAAGTTTTTCGAGGAATTCGACATCCTTTTTCAGTTCGTCCGGCGGGCAGGACTCCGCCATGGTGCGCACAATGAGCCCCATCCCCTTAGGACGCAGCTCATGGGCTAACTTACGCAGGCGGTCACGCTCCTCCGCCGTCGCAATGCGGCGCGATACCCCCACATAGTCTACCGTGGGCATCAGGACCACAAAGCGCCCGGGTAGAGTAATGTGCCTTGTTACTCTCGCCCCCTTCGTGCCAAAGGGGTCTTTGGCCACCTGCACGATTACCGGCTGCCCTGCCTTGACGACGTCCTTGATGGATGAGGGGCCGGTAATTTTCTCTGGCACCTCATCTAGCCCCTCGACGCTTTCTAAGGCATCGTCGACATAGAGGAAGGTGTTTTTTGGCAGACCCACATTCACAAAGGCCGCCTGCATGCCAGGTAAAACATTGGCCACCTTGCCTTTGTAAATGTTACCGACTACCCTCTGTTCAGCACTATTTTCCATATGAAATTCCACTAACTCGCCATTTTCAATAATTGCCACCCTGGTATCCCGCGCTCCGCAGTTAATGACTATCTCCTTAACCACAAGTCATCCTCCCTTCTCCGCCTACTAGGAAATATCCCCCTAAGCGTTATTCTTCATCAAGCGGCGCCATGAGCCTCTCCGCCCTTAGATAGAGCTCCTTGCGCACCACATAATCGGCCTGATATTCTTCGCCGCTTAGTCCTCCCAACAACGCCAAAAATTCATCGGGCCTAAAGAACACAGGCTCACTAGAACTTAACACCGCCCGCAATCTATTGTCCTCTACCCGCACATCGCGCACGAGGGGCTTGGCGTTGACGAGCTTCGTGCTGCTCTTGCTTTTCTTCAAAAAGTGTACTTCCTCGGCTCCCGTAAAAGCTTGCACTGCCTGTGCCAAGGACCCTTGCCCCAGTACCTGAACTTCGTAATCTGTCCAAGCGACCTCGGCGGCTAGTGGCTTCCTGTCCGCATTGACCATCCTTGCTCCGAGAAAACTAAACTCGGTCTGCAAAGTGACACTCTGGAGCCTCTCTATTAAATGGGACATGGCTAAAGGTTCCGCGAGAGACAGGTCAACATAGTCGGCCTCGCTGCGGTAGCCTAGGGGCATGGGTGAAGCTAGCGACAATATGGGATGCGGGTTGAAGCCTTGGCTAAAAGCTAGAGGTAGGTTTGCCCGCCTAAAAAGGCGGTAGTAGGCGCGGTGGGTGTCAAGGTGCGAAATATAGGCCAACTGAGCGCTGCGGGCGAATTTAAGCCAAAGCCTCACTGTCCCCGCCCCCTCTCGGTCACGGTGCTCACCGCCAGCGCTGTGCACACGCCGCAAGCCACACATGTCCCCGCCGCACAGTCCAAGGTGAGCATCGCTAGGCCCGCCTTTTCTTTTTCGGCCAGCAAAAACTCTCGTGTGACTCCCGGTGAAAGGTGCTCCCATGGGAACTGTTCCTCAGGGTGACGCTCGCGATTAGCATACCAAGTAGGGTCTAAACCAACTTCCGCAAAGGCTTCCATCCAGAGGTCATAGCGAAAATGCTCCCCCCAGGCATCGAACTTACAGCCTAAGCGATACGCTGCAATTAAAACCTTCCCCAGCCGCCGATCACCACGGCTGAAGACCGCTTCGAGAAAACTCGTCGACGCGTCGTGATAAACAAATTTGACTCGCCTGTCCCTCCGCAATCTATCGCGCAGGTATTGCTGCCGCTCCTCGAGAACTTGCATGGCAGCTTGTGGCTCCCACTGAAAGGGGGTGTGCGGCTTGGGAACAAATGAAGAAACACTGACCGCTACAGGCAAGATAGCTGCGGCGCGAGCGATAAGGCCGAGCATTTCGTCGAGGTCACTCTGGGTCTCGGTGGGTAGGCCGAGCATAAAGTACAATTTGACGCTCTTAAAGCCCAGACGCTTCGCACCCTGCAGGCTCGCCAGTAACCCCTCGGCAGTAACCTGCTTGTTGATAACATCGCGCAAGCGCTGGGAGCCGGCTTCAGGGGCGAGGGTGATGCCGGATTTTCTCACCCTGGCGACTTCTGCCGCTAACTGCACCGAGAAACTATCTACCCGCAGCGAAGGCAGAGAGATATTGACCCCCTCACAACTGAGCTTGTCCACGAGTTCCCTGACGAGCGATTCGATACCGCTGTGGTCCATGGTGGACAGCGAAGAAAGGGAGACTTCCTCATATCCGGTGTTCCTGATGGCGGCTTGGGCGGCCAGAACCAAGGTGTGCGTACTAAACTCTCGCACGGGGCGGTACGTCATACCCGCTTGGCAAAAACGACAGCCACGCGCACAGCCGCGAAAAATCTCAAGAAGAACACGGTCATGAATAATCTCCGTATAGGGGAGCACCGGAGCCGTGGGTATGTAGTTCGGAGAAAGTTCAGCCACCACTCTCTTCTCAACAATTTCGGGCAGGTGGGGCAATTTGCGCTTTAGCCCTCGCCAGGTTGCATCCTCATGGTAGAGCGGCTCATAGAGGCTGGGGACGTAGACGCCCTTGACGCCGGTTAGGCGCTCGAGCATCTCTTTTCTCGTACTGCCGTCCGCCTTGCCCTTTTGCACTGCCTGAATGATTTCCACTATCACTTCTTCGCCTTCGCCCAGCACAACGGCATCCAGCACATCCGCCAAGGGCTCGACATTGTAAGCCGTGGGCCCGCCGGCGATGATGAGGGGGTGCTGCTCCCCACGATCCTTGGCCAGTAGCGGTATGCCAGATAAGTCCAGCATGAGCAATATGTTGGTATAGCTTAGTTCATACTGCAGGGTAAAGCCTACGAGGTCAAACTCATCGATCGGGGAAAAACTCTCTAAACCATACAGCTTAACTTTAGCTGCGTTCATCTTTGCCGCCATATCGACCCAAGGGGCGAACACGCGCTCCGCGGCGGCGTATGGCAAATCGTTAATGACCTTGTATAGTATTTTTAGCCCCAAGTGGGACATGCCCACTTCGTAGGTATCAGGAAAGGCCAGGGCCACCCTAACTTGATCGGCACCCCCGTCCTTTCTTACGGCATTGATCTCGCCGCCAATGTAGCGGGCGGGCTTAGTCACTTGCGGCAAGAGCCGCTCAATTTCTTTGGGAATCATAAACATCCTCCTGCACGACGCTACCGCACCTATTATATCCTACGCTCATTAACAATGTCTGCAAAAGTTATGCGCACACCCTTGCCCACCAGAGCTTGGCATATTTTGTCTTCGCTAACTGTCAGGATCTCCCCATTTGGGCGGACGACATTGAAGACATGGTAACAACCAGGCGTCATGGTCTCCACTGCTTGCACCACCGCAGTGTCGGGGTGAACCATCACCAATTTCCCGGGCAATACTCTGGCCTGCCACAGTTCGCTCGTGCCCCGGGCAACATAGTTCATTACCTGGTAGGGGAGCATTTTCTTCTCCTGCCAGGCGGCATGAAGCAGAAAGATTCCTAGCGCGACCGCGTTAATGCTCAGTATGCCCAGCAAAAAAAGTACAGTGGCGACCGCGACAAAACCCCATGCCACCCTAAAGGTATGAGCCAGCACTTTACGCGTTCCCTGCAGCAGCCCCTCCTGCCTCACCAAGTAGCTCTTGAGTATCCGACCACCGTCCAGAGGCATCACCGGCAATAGGTTGACCAAGAGCAGGAGCACATTGCTCTCTAGGAGGGCCGCCCCCCAAGGAGTGAGGTGGTTCAGCAGGCCTATGCATAAGAGAACGAGACTGTTGGCAGGGCCACCTAGAGCAAGGGTCGCTTCCTCTTTGGGGTTACCG
>QLUC01000011.1 GCA_018725275.1 Bacillota bacterium
GCTCCTCCAAAAGATAATCGGCTGCTCGCCATCCATCCATTATTTTCGCCATCATCCTGCATACTCCTGCACTGCCTTTCAAACAAAAGGGACGTGTCTTTTTGTTTACAAGCGCCCCCCTTTTTGATAGTCTTACTTTTGAGGTGATGATTATGCCTAGGTCAGCCCGTCAGGAGAGCGCTACGGGGTACTACCATGTGGTGTTGCGCGGCATTAACCGCGAGCACATCTTCCGTGCGGACGTCGGCAAACTCTTGTTTTTAGATTTAGTGAGTGAACAGCAAACCGAAGGACGCCTGCAACTGGTGTGCTGGTGCCTGATGAGTAATCATGCGCACTTGATTATCCGGGCAGATGTCGGGGCGATGTCCATGGCCATCAAGCTCATCAGCCAAAAGTACTCCGCCCATCACAACCGGCGGCAAAAGAGGGTGGGGCCGGCTTTTGGCGGCCGCTTTAGCAGCGAGAGCATCGAGGATGACCGGTACCTGCTAGGTGCCTTGCGCTACATTCACATGAACCCGGTAAAGGCCAAGCTGGTGGATGACCCTCTTGCCTACAAGTGGAGTAGTTTTGGGGAGTACCTAGGGAAAGCCAGTTTTATCGACCCAGCGCAAAAGGCCTTTGTGCTCAGCTTGGTCAGTGGTGAGGCTCGTGACTTTGTCGCCTTGCATCACCAAAAGGACGAGACCGGGTACCTCGAAACCCGCGAAGAGGTGCTTGCCAACAAAGAAAGGGTGGCAGTGGCGCTTATCGAGGGTTTCTGCCAAGAGAAGGGCGTGGCCAAGGCGCGGGAAGTCTATGCTCGGCCGGAGCTATTTGCCGAAATCTGCCATATGTTAGTAGTCGAAGGGAAGCTACCCTTGCGCCAGGCGGCAGAACTGCTCGGCACCACCCACAACAAGGTCTACTTGGCCTTGCAGGATGATAGATAAAGCATTAGGGGAGAGGAAGTATGAGCATGAAAGAAATCCTCCTAGCAACCACTAACACTGTCGCCGGACGAGAGACAGCCGAGGTGGTCGGCCTAGTCCAAGGGTGCACCGTGCAGTCGAAGCACATTGGCCAAGACATTCTCGCCAGTCTAACAACAATAGTCGGAGGGGAGATTGCCGCCTACACCGAGATGCTCGAGGACGCGCGCCGCATCGCCGTGGAACGCATGAAAAAAGAGGCGCGGGCTCAAGGAGCCAACGCCATCGTGGGGGTGCGGTTTTCTTCCGCTTCAATCATGCAGAACGCGGCCGAAATCTTGGTCTACGGCACAGCGGTCAAACTACTCTAGCACCATATTATCGATGAGGCGCGTCTGGCCTACCTTGGCGGCCACCACGATAATCGCCCCGGGAAGGGCCTCGGTCATCTTGGCAAAGTCTTCGCCATTTACGAGCTCGACATAATCTATGCCGGCAAAATTGCCGTGAGCCATCTCTTGCCTGACCCTGTCTACCAGCAAAGCACTATCCCTCTGCCCCTCTTGCCACAGTGCTTTCGCCGCCCCCAGTCCGCGCGAAATAAGGAGGGCGGTGGCGCGGTCACTCGGGCTAAGATAGACGTTCCGGCTGCTCATGGCTAGGCCATCGGGGTCGCGCCGGGTGGGGCAGGGGATTATTTTTACCGCAAAGTTTAAGTCGCGCACCATTTTCTTGATGACCGCCAGCTGCTGGGCATCCTTCTGGCCAAAGTAGGCTTGCTTGGGACGCACGATATTAAAGAGCTTGGCCACAACGGTGCAGACGCCATCAAAATGCCCCGGTCGCTTTGCGCCTTCGAGTGTATCCGCCACTGTGTTCAGATGAACGACGGCGGTGTTTTTTTCTGCTCCATAAATGTCTAGGGCACTGGGCATAAAAACAAAGTCTACGTTATTTGTTTCTAACAGCTCTAGGTCGCGTTCTTCATCGCGCGGGTAATTGGCAAAATCCTCGTTCGGCCCAAACTGGGTGGGGTTGACGAAAATACTTACGACGGTGCAGGCATTTTCCAGCCGAGCCCGCGCCACTAGGCTGGCGTGTCCGGCATGAAGGTAGCCCATGGTGGGCACAAAGCCGATGCTCTCCTCGGGGAGAGTCTTTCTCAAGTCTTGCATGGCGGCAACGGTGCGAATAACTTGCATCTCGCCCCTCGGCTACGCTTCCGGCGGGAAGGTGCCCTGTGCCACTTCCTGGGCATAGAGGGTCACCGCCTGCTTAATTATTTCGGGCAGTTTGACATATTGCTTAGCGTGCTTCGGCACATAGTCGGAAAGTCCTAAGATGTCGCCTAGCACCTGAATTTGCCCATCGCAGTAAGGGCCGGCCCCGATGCCAATGGTTGGAATGGAGAGCGCGGCACTCACTTCTCGGGCGAGCGTCGACGGTATGCACTCGAGCACTATGGCGAAGCACCCCGCTTCTTCGAGAGCTAAAGCATCAGCCATGAGGCGCTCGGCCGCCGAGCGGGTTTTGCCCTGCACCTTGTAGCCGCCGAGCTGGTGTACATACTGCGGAGTCAGGCCGATGTGCCCCATGACAGGGATGCCAGCCGCCACGATGCGCTCCACCTGCTCGCGCACCACTAGGCCCCCTTCTAGCTTAACAGCGGTGACGCCACCCTCCTGCACGAGGCGAATGGCATTGCCGAGCGCCTGCTTGGCATCGGTGTGGTAGGTGCCAAAGGGCATATCGCCCACGATAATCGCGCGCTTCGCGCCCCGCGCGACCGCCTGACAGTGATGCAACATATCGTCTAAGGTCACCGGGATGGTCGACTCATGCCCGAGCACCACCATCCCCAGACTATCGCCCACCAAGATGACGGGGACGCCACAGGCATCCACTATCTTGGCCGTCGGGTAGTCATAGGCGGTGAGAGCAAGAATCTTTTCTTTGTTGACCTTCATTTTGCGCAATTCATGAATGGACACACGCATCGTAACCCCTCCTAAATATTAATGGCTCTGGGCTATGGGTCGATTCTTGCGGTCGACTAGCACCACCTTGGGCACATAGGCCCGAGCGGTCACACTGTCCATCAGGCTGTAAGTGATGATGATGACGAGGTCCTTCGGCTGCACTAACCTGGCGGCGGCGCCATTTAGGCAGATGGTGCCTGAGCCGCGCTCGCCGGTGATGGCATAGGTCTCAAAGCGGGCCCCGCTGTTAATATTCACGACTTGCACCTTTTCGAAAGGGATGATATCGGCGAGGTCGAGCAGCTCTTGGTCAATGGTGATGCTCCCTTCGTAGTCGAGGTTGGCATCCGTGACCGTGGCGCGGTGAATTTTTGACTTCATCATTTCACGCATGGTAATTCCTCCGTTTGCAATAAAGTAAGTAGCTCGTCGGCGCACCCGCGGTCGATAGTACCCTTGGCGAGAGCGAGCGGCAGGGTAGCCTTGGCCAAGGCGCGGTAGAGAGTGGCAGTGCGGCTGTTGTCTAACAGAGCATCGAGTGCGCCGAGGTGTTTTTGCACGGTGCCGAGGTCGCCCCGCGCCAGCGGACCGGTTAGGGCGGCCAGAGGCCCTAGGGTGAGGATATTCTGGCAGGTGGTAAAGAGCAGGGGAGCGGTGTAACGCAGGGCCATGTCCTCGTCTATGCCCAGCTGCCGCCAGAGCTCTGCCGAGGTGGACAAAAGGGTGGTGACGAAGTTCGAGGCCATGACCGCCGCCGCATGGTAGAGGACCCGCTGGTCTTCACCAAGGTAGAAATGCCCGGCACCGATAGAAGCTGCAATTTCTTCCAATATGGCAGCACCGCCGGCGTCGGGGCAGGATAACCCGATGTACGAGCCCTTTAACGCCTCGGCCCTCAGCTCTAGTTCGGCCATAGAACCGGGGTCACTCGCCGGAAAAGAATTGAGCGGGTGGAAGGAAGCAACCGCGGCCCCTCTCCGGCGGGCCGACGCCAACACCTCGAGGGTTTGCGCCCCGCTTAGGTGCACCGCGCACTGGGCACTGCCCCACGGCAAAGCAGCACAGGTCGTGGCGATAGCGTCATCGGGAGTGGCGAGAAAGACGAGGTCGGCATAGTGCAATATATCCGCCGCGGCGACCGCGGCAGGCTCCGTAGCCCCGCTCCGGCCTAGGGTTTTAACCAAGCGCCGCGCCTTGGCTTGGTCGCGGCTGGCCAGCGCCGTAAGCGGCAGCCCCGCCCGCGCTAAAGCGAAAGCCAAGGTGCAGCCGACCCTTCCCAGGCCGATGATGCCTATAGATGGCATGCTACCCCTCCCTCCCACTTTCCAAGTAAAATGAAAAAGCCTAGGCCCAGACGCAATGGCCTAGGCTCCGGCAAGGAGCCCAACCTTATTGCGTCTCGGTCACAGTGGATCCAAGCGCTACTCATTACTACCTATGGCCACAGGGCTTTCACTCTATCTAGTATTATATGGGCCAAGGCCTCTTTTGTCATCAGGGGCAACGCTTCACTTTGGCCAAAACGGTGAAGTAGAGTGACTTGGTTGGTGTCCACATTAAAGCCGCTGCCGGGCGCGGTAATGTCATTGGCGATAATGAGGTCAAGGTCCTTCTGCTCCAATTTCTCCCGCGCATGAAAGACGAGGTCGCGGCTTTCGGCGGCAAAGCCTATCTTTAAAAAGTTCCCTTGGACAGTGCCTAAAATATCCGTGGTGCGCGATAGTTCCAGCACCAGTTTCTCGCCGGACTTCTTAATCTTATGGATGGCGGGGTCAGCCACGGTGTAGTCGGCCACTGCCGCCGCCATAATCAAAGCATCGCACCCTAGGGTATGCTTTAAGACTGCCGCGTGCATTTCCTTAGCGGTGCGCACCGGCACGAGGTTAATACCAACCGGGGCCGGAAGGCTGGTGGGGGCAGAAATGAGGTCGACCGTTGCACCACGTGCCACAGCCGCCTTGGCCAAGGCATAGCCCATCTTGCCTGAGCTGCGGTTGGTGATAAAACGCACGGGGTCAATTGGTTCTTCGGTGCCGCCCGCCGTAATGACCACCTTCTTGCCCAAAAGGTCCTGCCTAGGGTTTAGCGCCAGTAGCGCCGCCTGCATGATTTCATCTAGTTCGGTCAACCGCCCCCGCCCGCTTGTCCCACAGGCGAGGCGCCCTTCGCCCGGGCCGACAAAGGTCATGCCGCGCTCTTCTAGCTTGGCGATATTCGCTTGAGTTACCGTGTTTTCGTACATCTGGGTGTTCATGGCCGGGGCAATGACGATCGGTGCCCGCGTGGCCAAAGCCGTAGAGCTGAGCATATCATCCGCAAAGCCATGGGCGATTTTCGCGATGATATTGGCCGTGGCCGGAGCGATGAGCAGCAGCGCGGCGCGCTCGGCGAGGGCGATGTGTTCTACCGCCATAGCGGAGTGCAACGTGAACATTGCTGTTACCACGGGGCGGTGCGTGATAGCCTGCAGGGTCAGGGGGTTGATGAATTGCTGCGCGGCAGCGGTCATCACTACATCGACATCTAAGCCCTGCTTAACTAAGCGGCTGGCCAAGTCCGCCGCTTTGTAGGCGGCAATGCTCCCCGTGATGCCAAGGACTACGGTTTTTTTCTTCATATGTTTCTCCTACTTATTTAATTCATATATTAACCGCAAGCCGTCAAGTGTCAGGTTGTCGGCAATGGTGTCAAATACGGCTGTCTCCTCGGCGATGACTCTGGCCAACCCGCCGGTGGCAATGACCCGGCAGTCGGTGCCTAGTTCGCCCTTCAGACGGGCGACCATGCCCTCCACCAACGCCGCATAGCCAAAAATCAGCCCAGACTGGATGCTTTCCACCGTGTTCTTGCCGATGGCCTGCCGGGGCCGCTCTAGCTCGACCCGGCTTAGCTTGGCCGCGCGCAAGAAGAGCGCCTCGGCCGCTATCCCAATGCCTGGGGCAATGGCCCCCCCCAAGTAGTCCCCCTGGGGAGAGATGACATCAAAGGTCGTGGCCGTGCCAAAGTCCACGACGATGACCGGAGCCCCATAGATGTGCAGGGCAGCCACCGCGTTGACGATGCGATCAGAACCTACTTCGCGCGGGTTGTCGGTCCTTATCTTCATGCCCGTGCGCACCCCGGCCCCTACCACCAATGGTGTGCGCCCAAAGAGTTTCGTGGCCACCGCCTCAATCGTGCCCTGAATGGGGGGCACGACATTGGCGACCACTACCCCAGAAACTTTTTGGACATCGTACACTTTCCGGTCCACCAAAGTAGAAATGATGGCATAGTACTCATCGACCGTACGCTTAAGGTCGGTAGAAATGCGCCAAGTCTTAACCCAGCGCTCATCCGCCCACAAACCGAGGACAATATTCGTGTTTCCCACATCAATGGCAAATAACACAGGCCGATTCCTCCAACTCATCTGCAACTTGCGCAATGTCTCTTAACTTCTTAAGAAGTATGGTATCGAAAATGAAGCCATGAGTCAATCAGTGCATAAGATCCGTAACCCAAGGAACGCCGGGGTCGCCGGTTTTTGTGCCGGCGCTACAACAATGAAGCCATGAGTCAATCAGTGCCAAAGAAACCTGCACTGTCCGTTTTCTAGGGTACAGTTCAGTTTGTCGATGCGGAACTTATCGAGCACTGCGTCAGCGACGAGACTTTGCGGGTAATGAACGCTTGGCTAAGAATTGGTTAATTATTTTATCAATGCTTAACTGGCAGCAGGTAGACACCAAACAGAGGGCGAATTACCTCCTTGTAGAAGCACCACTTACTAACAGGAATCAAAGGAGGCAATGCTGACTATGACCGTACCAGTGGCAGTACCTGTACTGCGCAACAAGACCTTTCTCATTCTTTGGGGTGGACAGACTATCTCCGTCCTTGGCGACACGCTCTTTACCCTGGCCCTGATGTGGTGGGTGGTCAATGCGACGCAAAGCGGCGTAGCCGTATCGCTCGTGGTGCTCGCTACCTCGCTCCCACAGCTAATCCTAGGGTCGATGATTGGTGTCTACATAGACCGCGCCGATCGGCGCAAAATGATGCTCGTTGCCGCCACCCTAAACGGTATTATTACGGCGCTTTTGGCCCTGTTCTATTGGTACGGCTGGTTTTCGCTCCCCTTAGTCCTCTTTATGGCGGTACTCATGAGCATCGTCACCACTTTCGATGGGCCGGCCTTCGAGGCGTCGGTTCCGGTGGTTGTGGGTAAAGACGACCTAGTGCGTGCCAATTCCATAATGCACATGGGGAATAGCGCCATGAGCATCGTGGCCCCTGCGGTGAGTGGCATCTTGATTGCCCTGGCCGGGGTCGGCGCGGCCATCTTTGTCAACGCCCTGACTTTCTTTGTGGCCGCCATCTCGCTCCTCTTTATTCAATTCCCTTCCCCGCGCATTGCTGCGGCTAGCGAAAATAAAAACAGTTTTATGCACGATTTTGTCGGCGGCTTGAAATTTGTCTTGGGGCACAAGGTCCTTTTGCCTTTGCTCTCTTACAACGCCTTGCTCAATTTGGCACTTGCACCCGTCAGCGTGGCTTTGCCCTTGTTAGTTCTAAATGTCTGGCAGGGCGGCCCGGCCTTACTCGGGCTCGTTGGTAGCTTTAAAGCCGTTGGCTTCCTTGGGGCAGCCATGCTGCTCTCTGCCGCACCCGGCATCATCAAAAAGACCGGCCCCGTCATCATTGGCTCGGTCGTAGCGCTCGGCCTGTTTACCATGGTGGTGGCTTTTGCCCCCCATCAGGGCTGGCTACTGGCCGGTGTCACCATGGTTGGGTTTGTGCTGGTCATGACCAATGTGGCCGCCCAGACCATTTGGCAGCGCGAAGTGCCCGATGAATTGCGGGGCAGAGCCTTTACCGCCCGCGAAACTACCACCAGCGGACTGCGGCCTTTAGGGCAAGCGGTGAGCGGTCCCTTGCTCAATATGGTGGGGCCGGTAGTGTTAATCGGCGGTGCCGGCTTGCTCTGTGCCATTGGTGGCGTCTTCGGCCTGCTTTTGCCCTCGGTCTTACACTATCCGCATGAAAAAAAGACCGCCCAGAGCGAGGCTCCGGCGGTCTCTGATGATTAGTCTTCTACGCGGCAGAGTGCGGCGTTTTGGTTGGGCTTTCGGCCGAGCTTAGCGAGGGGCACCCAGTCCCCGGCGAGCTTCACCCGCACAATGTCGCCTGTAAAGTCGGTGGTATTGCCCCTAGAGTTCTCGAGCAGCGATGAGCCCACACCATAAATATCCACCGGCACTTTGCGGGCCTCAAACTTATTGATGCGAGCGATGTCAAAGCCCCCGGTGACGATAATCTTGACTTGTTGGCACCACTGGGCCGCTACCTCTGCGGCCGGAGCTGCCAAGTTCCAGTCAAGCCAGGCGGAGTCGAGCCCTTGCCTGATGTTTAGCACCAGGCGGGGGTTCACTCCGTTATCCTCCTCTTTGTCGCCGGTGGGCGCGACCGAGACATCGCGCATATTGCCGGCGGTGTCTGGGCGCACCCCATAGAGCACATAGCGCTCCGCCTCGGCTAAATCGCCCTCTGCAAAATGCTCCCAATAGTGACGGAACATGGCGGACATAACTTTCTTTGCTTCCCCCACGCAGTCATTGTGGAAATCAATGAGGGCAATGCGCGGTGTTGTTTTGGGCATGATGCGGCAAAATTGCAGCATGGTCTCGGTCGTGTTGCCAAGAAAGCAGGCGATGCTGGCATGGCTGATTGTGCCGCTACCGCCGATACCGATATATGAGCCCTGGGCATCGGTAGAAACCAGCACCCGGGCACTTCCTTCGTGGGCAAGGTTGTAGGCGCGCACGGCCAGACTATAGGCATAGCCATGTAACGGCTGCACCTTGTAGTGGGCGAAGCGGGCCGGAAAGAAGTAGACATCTTTGCCGCGCGCAGCGACCAAAGTTTGGTAGACATTCGTGGCCACCCGCGACCCCTCGGTCAAGATGCCGAGAATCGGTGTCTCCAGCAGAGCAAAATCTCTGTAGCGGCCTCGCACTTTGAGCACAGGTTTGACATCCAGTGAATCCCCATTGTAGGGCGTGAGCGTGCCATCGGGCACCGCTTCAATCTCTAGCGCCGCATATGTATTGATAAATTCACCGGTATCGCTATAGTAACCGGCGCATTCCTTGAGCATGGCCAAGCTCTCTTCCACACCGCACACTACGGCGAAGGGCTGGCGGCGGGGAAAAAATTGCATTTCAACTTCAATATCCCCAATCGCCACCGTCTCCATGCTGTAGCCCAGAGCGGCAAGCTTGGCCAGGATGCGCACCGTGTTCGAAAAATAGGCATCAGTATAGTAACCCCGGCGCAGCCTTTCCGCATCAAGCTCAAAGACAGCGGGCGACAAGGTCCTGACAAAAGTCTTTTGCACAGACCATCCTCCTTTGGAAGCGTTGGGGACGGTTCAGCCTCAAGCGAATCTCATCCCTTTTGTAATCATAAGCCATTTTCTCGCCGTACTCAATACAGCAATACGGGGCATAGGGGGAAGCATGAACAGATACGTGGGGCAGACGAACCTAAGCTTGATTGGTCCGCTGGGGCAAAAGAAGATATCCGCGGCCAGAGTTACCATACTCGGCTGCGGCGCGCTGGGCACAGTGGCGGCCGATCTCTTGACGCGCGCCGGAGTGGGGCGGCTTCTCATCATCGACCGCGATGTCGTAGAACTCAGCAACCTCCAGCGCCAGACCCTGTTTATTGAAAGCGATGCTGCGGCTAAAGTGCCTAAGGCCGAAGCGGCGGCGTTACGGCTCAGGCAGATCAACAGTGAGGTCAACATCGAAGCCTCGGTAGTGGATTTTACCGGTATAAATGCCCTCGAGCTTGTCCGCGGCAGTGACCTTGTCATTGACGCCACCGACAACTATTTGGCTCGTTTCACGCTCAACGAAGCCTGCCAGGTTCTCGGTCTGCCCTGGGTTTATGGTGGTGTTCTCGGCACCATGGGCACCATGGGTGTATTTGCGCCGGGTGGGCCCTGTTTTCGATGTCTCTTTACCGACCTGCCGTTACTAGGTTCAGCCGAGAGCTGCAGCGTGGCCGGCGTCCTAGGTTCGGTCACGACCATCGTGGCGGCGGCGCAAGTGGCCGAAGCCATAAAAATCATCACTGGGAATGAGCACCGCCACAACTTACTCGAATTTGACCTAAGGAGTGGGGAGTTTCGTACCATAGATATCGCCCAAGATCCGCTCTGCCCGGCCTGTCAACTGCGCCAAGGAGAGTTCCTCGGGCGATCGCCCGCGCCGGAAGCGGTAGTAGTATGCGGGGAGCAAAGCGTCTTAGTGCCCGGAGGGGCCGGTCCGGTGGACCTTCGGTCACTAGGGCAGCGGCTCAGCGCGCGAGGCTTCAAGGTAGAGGGTTCGCGCTATACGTTGCGCATTGCAGCGGTTGACCAATGTGAGGTAGTCATCTTTGGGGATGGGCGCGCGCTTATCTACGGCACAACAAGCGTCGGCCGCGCGAAAAATATCTACACCAGTATACTTGGATAGGAGTAATTGCAAGCAGGAAATGCCACCCGCCAAGCGAACAATAACAGCGAACAATAATAGCGCTGCGTAATTTCGTTGCGTACAACAAAAAAATGCGCATGAAAATGCGTATGGCTAGCATGGTTGTATTGGCATTGGGAAGGTGGTGAGCGCCATTCGTTGGCGGAGGAAGATAGAGGACGTCCAAGGGGAGGTACTTGTGCGGCCCACTTTGTGCTTGACGCGCGAGGTCGAGAGCCTGCGCGAGCAGGTAAGCGCTCTTATCCTCTTGAACAAGGTGTTTGCCGATGCGGAGGGTTTGCGTAGCAGGGTGCAGATGGCACTCGCTGTGCTGATGCGCGCTGTGGGGGCCTCGTACTGTTTACTCGAGTGTTCTTTCTCCCTCGGGGAGGACACTTTTCAGTCCTTGCAGCTAGGCACAGAGCCCACGGGCGCCCTGCATAAGGCACTGCAAGAGCATGCTCAGGCGGCGCGCGAATCGAGGCAATTACTGCGCCAAGATAATATCATCGCGGTGCCACTCTGCGTTCAAGACCTTGGGCTTGGCGCCATGACCCTGCTTGTCGCGGAGGATTTTCCTCCGGACAGAGTCAAAATAGTCGAAACTGCCGCCCAGCAGGTAGCGGCCATTATCTACGCCGCCGACTTGTTGCGCCGCGAGCGTGAAGCAGGGGACCAGCTACGCGAGCTGGACAAAATGCGCAGCGACTTCGTAGCCATGGTCTCCCATGAGTTACGCACTCCGCTCACCTGCATCAAGGGTTTTGTGGACACCCTGCTCCGGAGTGACATAAACTGGAGCGAAACAGAGCAGGGCGAGTTCTTGCGGTCGATAAAACTCAGTTCGGAGCAGGCCTTGCGGGTGGTCGAAGACCTTCTGTCCGTGCAACAGGCCGGGCAGGGCAAAGTTGCCATCGTGGCTAAGACCATCGACTTAGGGCATTTGGTTGCTGAGTCCTGCCGTCGCGCTCAAAGCACCTCGTCTAATCACACGATTCTTTGGACGGTTCCCGCCACACTCCCCATAGTCCGCGCCGACTTCGTGCGCCTAAGCCAAGTGATGGACAATCTCTTGCATAATGCCATCAAGTATTCCCCCTTGGGCGGCGAGGTGCATGTCCGGGTGCGTGGGATGTTGGGCGAAGTAGAAGTGGCAGTCATCGACCATGGCGTGGGCATACCCCCGGCACAACTAGGGCGGGTGTTTGACCAGTTCTACCGCATCGACAACTCCTTATCGCGCAAGACCGAGGGTCTTGGTCTTGGCTTGGCCATCGTGCGCACCATTGTGCTGCTACACGGCGGCAGGGTGTGGGCCGAAAGCTCCCCTGGGACGGGGTCAACGTTTTACTTTACCATACCGAATTAGGGAGGGCGGCCATGAAAAACCGTATCTTAGTGGTTGACGACAATCGGCTGATAGTTACCTTGCTCAAGGTGAATTTAACATCAGCCGGGTATGAGGTAGTTACCGCCAGCGACGGCCTGGCCGGGTTGAAGGCTGCTATTGCCGAGCGCCCCGACTTAATCATCCTCGATGTGATGATGCCCGAGATGGATGGGTTTGAGGTAGCGCGGCAAGTGCGTAACAACACGCTCGTCTCCCATGTCCCCATCATCATGCTTACTGCGCGCAACACGTCGGAGAGCATCGTGGCCGGGTTAGATGCCGGGGCGGATGATTACCTGGCCAAACCCTTTGATATGACTGAGGTGCTGGCGCGAGTGAAGGCGCATTTACGCCGCTCCCGCACCGAGCGCTCGCTAAACCCCATCACCAATCTCCCCGGCAACATCGCCATCGAGGAGAAATTAAAGCAGCTGGCCGCGTCTTTGGAGCCCTTTGCGGTCATCTATACCGACATCGACAATTTTAAGTCCTACAACGACGCCTATGGCTTTCTGCAAGGCGATGTGGTGCTGCGCACTCTAGGCCTCATCATTTTGCAATGCATCACCATGTGCGGCAACCCACACGACTTTGTCGGGCATATCGGGGGCGACGACTTTGTCATCTGCAGTACCCCTGACAAGGTAGATGCACTTTGCCAGCAGCTGATCACCTCTTTTGACGAGCTGATGCCCAAATTATACAACGAAAATGACCGCAAGCTAGGCTATGTGCTCGGCCATTCGCGCGATGGACAACACGTCAAGCACCCGCTCATTACGGTTTCTCTCGCGGTGGTGACCAATGAGTATCGGTCCTTTGACAGCTCCGGTCAGATTTCCGAGCTGGTGGCCGAGGTAAAGTGCCTCGCCAAGCAAATGCCCCACAGCATCTACATTAAGGATTTGCGCAGCAGCAGAGCCTCCGCCCAAGATGCATCTTATGAGCGCGGGCCGGAAGACCCGCCGCTCTCTGTCGCCTTAGTATGCGCCGATAGAACCTTGCGCTTGGTGCTGCCGGTCACGCTAGGGCGTGCCAAAATTAAGGTGATGGTTTGCGATACTGTCGCCGAGGCCTTGCGCACAGACGTGAATACCGTCATTGTCGATGACGTCTTGCTCGATGAATCAAAGCTCGGTGTGCTGGCCGAAGCAAAAGAGAATGGCCGCGCCGTGATTGTGCTAGGACCCCCCGCGAGCGACGGGGACGACCTAGGGGCCACCCGGACCAGGACGGCCTGCCTGCCCAAGCCCTACAATTTCACCCATCTGGCATCGCTTATCAGGCAGGTGCACTGCTGTCCCGCCGGGTAGAGTTGAGATTTGACGACTACCCTTTTCCCATGTATAATCATTGTAGAAACAAAGAAGGGAGGTAGTTTGAGGTGTTAGTAAAGGTACAAAAGTGGGGGAATAGCCTGGCGCTGCGCATACCGAAATCTTTTGCCCAAGAGGTTAGCTTGGTATCAGGGACCGAGGCTACACTTTCGATAGTGGACGGAAGGTTGATTGTCGAACCTCTTAGGCAGGGAGTTTATGTTTTAGAGCATTTGCTTGCGGAACTCAAAGACGAGCAAATCCATGCCGAGCAAGGTTACGGCCACCCTGTCGGTAAGGAAGTGTGGTAGTTGAAAGTCCCTCATTTGCCTGCTAGGGGGGACGTTGTTTGGCTGGACTTCACCCCCCATTCAGGACATGAACAGGGCGGGCGGAGGCCGGCGGTATGCATTTCACCCCATAGTTACAACCATAGAGTGAGCTTGGCCCTTTTTTGCCCGGTCACCCTGGCCAGAAAAGGGTACCCATTTGAAGTTGTTTTGCCGGAGAGCGTTCCGATTTGCGGGGTAGTTTTGGCGGACCATGTTCAAAGCCTCGATTGGCGCAGTCGGCGTTCTGAATATGTTTGCACCCTGCCGCCCGAAACAACGGCCGAAATACTGGGCAAACTAAGAGCCCTTTTGTAGGCAATTAATTTGACAACCTAGCAGGATAGTGGCATTCTTATCCTAAGGAACGCAATTAGGGGTGGAACTGTGAACGAAGAACAAAACATATCGCAAATTCTTAGCGTACTCAAGGAGAAGGATTTTCGCTTGACGCCACAGCGCGAGGCGATTTTGCGCATACTCCTTAGTGCCGAGGAAAACCATATGACCGCCGAAGAAATCTATAGCATCACCCGAGCGAAAAACCCCGAAATTGGCCTAGCCACCGTCTATAGAACTCTCGACCTCTTTGAGAACTTAGGCATTGTGGCTCGCTTGGACTTCTGCGAAGGGGGTCGCAAGTATGAACTCGCCAGCGACCAAGAGAAGCACTACCACCATCACCTGGTCTGTCTTGGCTGCGCTGACATCATCGAGTTTAATGAGGACCTCTTAGACGACCTCGAGGCGCGCATCGCTACGCAGAGCAATTTTAGAATAACAGACCATAGCCTGCAGTTTTTTGGCTACTGCAGCAAGTGCCGGGATCCAAAAAATGCAAGCCCCGCATGATGACATTTTGCGGCGGCTCCGCAAGATAGAGGGCCAGGTGCGGGGTCTGCAGCGCATGGTCGGGGAGGACCGCTACTGTCTTGACATTCTCACGCAAGTGGCAGCCGTGCGCGCCGCGCTAGACCGCGTCGGCATGAAGGTGCTCGATGCCCATGCGCGGGGGTGCCTGGCCACGGCCATTCGTTCGGGACAAGCCGATGAATCCATCGACGAGTTAGTGGCGGCACTCGAGCGGTTTATGCGCTAGGGGACCAACGCAATGTAATCCAATGAGCACAAGAGAAAAAGGAGGAATATCTAGTGAAGGACATTTCATTTATTGTCGAGGGTATGACTTGAGGTAGTTGCAAGGCGGCCGTGAGTCGAGCTTTATCAAACTTGCCTGGTGTCAATGCTGTGACAGTAGACCTTATGAAGCGCAAAGTCAGCGTTTCATATGACCCGGACAAGGTGTCGCCAGACAACCTTAAAGGTGCCATTACTGCCGCCGGATATGATGTAGGGGCATAGCTTCGACCCACGATAACTTCGTGGGTCCTATTTTTTATAAATGGAGGAACTATGATGCGCGATATTTATGATGTAGCAGTCCTTGGCGCCGGTCCGGCGGGGCTTACAGCGGCCCTGTATGCGGCGCGCGCCAATCTCAAAACCGTGCTCATTGAGCAACTAGGGCCGGGCGGGCAAATGGCCACCACCGCAACCATCGAAAACTACCCGGGCTTTGCCGAGCCGATTGATGGCGTCGAGCTAGCCATGCGTATGTTGCAGCAGGCCGAGGGTTTTGGTGCGGAAATCGTCTACGACCAGGTCGAGACGGTGGAGTTTAGCCGCGCCATCAAAGAAATTAAGGTCAGTTCCGCCATATATAATGCCCGGGCGGTCATCATCGCCACCGGAGCCTCCCCCCGCAAGTTAGCGGTGCCCGGCGAAGCTAGGTTTACCGGCCAAGGGGTGTCTTATTGCGCTACCTGTGATGGCGCGCTCTATGCCAACAAGCAGGTAATGGTCGTCGGCGGGGGAGACACCGCCGTGGAAGACGCCCTCTTTCTGACTCGCTTTGCTTCCTCCGTAACGCTTGTGCATCGGCGGGACAAGCTCCGCGCCGTAAGCGCCTTGGTGGCGTGCGCGGTGAGCAACCCGAAAATACACTTCGCCTACAATACCGTTGTCAAAAATATCTACGGCGACAAAAAGGTTGAAGGCGTGGTGCTAGCCGACGTAATTACCAAAGAAGAGCGGGCGATGCCGCTTGACGGCGTCTTTGTCTGCGTCGGGCAGATTCCTAACACCAACTACCTCGGCGCCAAACTGCCCCTTGACGAGTACGGCTATGTCGTGACCCATGAGGAGGTCGCTACCGCTTGGCCCGGTGTCTTTGTCGCCGGCGATGTCAGGCAAAAACCGTTCCGTCAGGTAGCGACAGCGGTAGGGGACGGGGCCTTGGCGGCCCATGCGGCCGACAAATATCTAGGGGAGGCCATGCGGTGAGTAGCGAGCTGTGGCGCATGATTCCACAAGTGGACGAGGTCTTAAGGCGGAGCGAGTTCGTAGCTCTTGGCCTAAGCCATGGGCGGGTCAGCGTGACGTTGGCCGTGCGACAAGCCATTGATGAACTGCGGAACACTATTTTGGCACAAAATGAGCCGGTGCCGCCCCCGGAGGGCGTGCACGCGGCCCTTCTTAGTCGCGTTACGGCCATCCTCGGGGCTAGGCTACAGGCTAGTCTCCGGCGGGTCATCAACTGCACCGGCATACCGCTGCACACCAATCTGGGCCGTGCTCCCCTGGCCGCATCGGCCATCGAGGCCGTCGTCCAAGCGGCCACCGGCTATTCAACCCTCGAATACGATGTCGACACCGGCGAGCGCGGCAGCCGTCAGAGCCATGTGCGCGCCTTGCTCGTAGAGCTGACTAAGGCCGAGAGCGCCCTCGTTGTCAACAACAATGCCGGGGCAGTCTTACTCGCCTTGAGCGCCCTCGCCAACCAGCGCGAGGTGGTCGTTTCGCGCGGGGAGTTAGTCGAGGTGGGCGGCAACTTTCGCATCCCCGAGGTCATGGAGCAGGGCGGCGCAGAGCTCCGGGAAGTGGGCACGACCAACAAGACCTATGCCGCGGATTACGAGCGGGCCATCACCGCCCGCACCGCAGCTTTGCTCAAGGTTCACACCAGTAATTACCAAGTAGTGGGTTTTGCCGCCGCCGCCTCGCGCGAGCAGGTGGTCGAGGTGGCTCATCGCCATGGAATTTTAGCCATAGAGGACCTCGGGAGCGGGGCGCTCGTGCCCCTGCACGGCGAGCCTACGGTGGCCGAGGCCGTGGCCGCGGGCATGGACATCGTTACCTTTTCGGGAGACAAGCTTTTGGGCGGGCCGCAAGCCGGCATCATCGTCGGCAAAAAAGAGTGCATTGCCCGGCTCGAAAAACACCCCCTTGCGCGGGCGCTCCGTATAGACAAGCTGACCCTAGCGGCGCTTCTCGCTACCCTGCGTCTTTATCGGCAGGGGGAGCAAGACGAGCAAGTGCCCCTCCTCGCCATGCTCACCAAAGACCCGGCCCACTATCAAAGTGAAGCCGAGCAACTGGCAGCTGCCATAAACGCCCTGCCCGCCTGGCGAGCCGAGGTCAAACCTGCCCACGCCCAAGTGGGGGGCGGCTCGCTCCCCGGCAAGGAGTTCGCCGGCTTTGTCGTCGCCATAGAGTCGCCCATAGGCTGTGTAGCCCTAGAGCAGAGGCTCCGCCGCCGCGCGCTCCCCATTGTGGCGCGCATCGAAAAAGGACGGGTGCTAGTTGACCCGCGCTGCCTGCTTGCCGGCGACCGCGAGGAAGTCATCGCCGCCCTAGAGGCTATAGCGGCCGAGGCAGCTCTATGAAGCATTTTGTGGTCGGAACCGCGGGGCATATCGACCATGGCAAGACAACCTTAGTTAAAGCCCTGACCGGCATTGATTGCGACCGCTTAAAAGAAGAAAAAGAACGGGGCATCACCATCGACCTCGGTTTCGCCTTTTTTGACCTGCCGAGCGGGCGGCGCGCCGGCATAGTCGATGTCCCCGGGCATGAGAAATTTATTAAGAACATGTTGGCCGGCGTAGGGGGCATCGACCTCGTCCTCTGGATTGTCGCCGCCGACGAGGGCATCATGCCCCAGTCTGCCGAGCATTTGGCCATACTCTCCATCTTGCAGGTCGAGCGGGGAGTAGTAGTAATTACCAAGAAAGACCTGGTTGAACCTGAGTGGTTGGAGTTAGTCATGCTCGACGTCAAGGAGAGGGTTCAGGGCACCTTCTTAGCCGATGCACCCATCATCCCTGTTTCGGCGTTAACCGGGGAGGGGCTACCGGAGCTTGCGGCACAGATTGACCGCCTCGCCGACGGCACAACCTTAAGGGACCATGCTGCGGCCATGCGCCTGCCCATAGACCGCGTCTTTAGTGTGCAGGGTTTTGGCACTGTCGTCACCGGCACCTTGCACAGCGGTGTGGTCACCGTGGGCGACACCCTAGAAATATTCCCTGGGCAATTGATGGCGCGAGTGCGGGGCGTCGGGGTGCATGGGCAAAAAGTCAATGCGGCCGTAGCAGGGCAGCGCACCGCCATCAACCTCGCCGGCGTGCAGGTCGAGCAACTGCGTAGGGGCGATGTCCTGGCAACTCCTAAGTATTTGTCGCCCTCCCTCATGCTCGACGTGCGGCTCACCCTACTCTCCGATGCCGAAAAAATTCTCGGCAACCGCGAACGAATGCGGCTCTACACCGGTGCGGCCGAAGTGCTCTGTCGCGTGGTCCTCCTCGACCAGGAGGCTCTGGCGCCGGGAGACAGTGCCCTGGCCCAGTTGCGCCTTGAAGAACCCCTGGCGGTCATGGCGGGGGACCGCTTTGTTCTCCGCACCTATTCGCCCATGTCGACCATCGGCGGCGGTAGCATCATCGACCCCTTGCCCATTAAGCGCAAACGCTTTAAGGAGAGGGGCCTGGCGGAGTTGTGGGTGTTAGAGAAGGGGGGCACCGAGGAAGTCATCGTGCAGGTATTGCGTAAGACGAAAAACGAAATGCTCACCCGCGAGGAGCTGCTCCGCACCGTATACCGCGAAGATAAAGCCGAGGCCTTAGAAAAACTGCTCGCCGCGGATGCCGTCCATAACTTGCGCGTTGATGATGTGGAGTACCTAGTCGACGCCCTCACCTTGCAGGCCATTGAAAAGAAAGTCAGCGAAGAACTGGCGAGTTATCATCGCCGCTTTCCCCTGCGCAGCGGTATCGCCCGTGAGGAACTGCGTAGCAAAGTCATGCCCGGCGCCCACAATCGCCTCTTTGCCTCGCTGCTCCTCCTCCTCCAGGGCAGTACCGGCCACCAAGGCGGAGCGCGGCATGTAGCCGGCAAGGACTTCAAGGTGGAATTTGTCGGCAAATGGGCCCAGAGGCGCAGCTTGGTGCTAGAACTCCTGGCCGCGGCTCTGTTTAGCCCGCCCTCTACCGAGGAGCTGGCAATTCGGGTGTCGCTTTCTTTGGAGGACCTCAAGGAGTTGCAGGACGCGCTCGCCGAGAGAGGGGAGATCATCAAGGTTGCGGAGGGGGCTTACTTTCATGCTCTGGCGCTCCGCCGCGCCAAGGTGCTTTTGCTTGAGTTCTTTCAAAAGGAAGAAGAATTGAGCCTAGCCGCTTTTCGCACCATGATTGACTCCAGCCGCAAGTACGCCCTATTGCTGCTCGAGTATTTTGACCAGCACAAGCTAACCGTCAGGAGCGGCGAAACCAGGCGCCGCCACAGTGCCTTTGACAGTGCATTTCTCTCGTGATAGTATGGTTCTCGGGGGTAGATAGGTTCTGGTGTGCCTTCCGGGCTTCAAACCCGGCAGCGGGCTCTAGAAAAGTCCGCGGTGGGTTCGATTCCCACATACTCCCGCCAGATTCCCCTGTCGCGGGGCTTTTCTTGTTTCCACGGGACATCCGTAACCGTCGTCCCCGCGGAGCACCATTTTCTCGCGTTATCTTCGTTTGTTGGTCAAACATGGACAACGCACCATTGGTGCGTTGCTACGAAAACCCTCCTCGCCCCGTCCCCTATCTTTGCGTCCTGGGTAGCGGCGTGACATGGCACGCCGACCCCCGTAGCGACGGAGTATTACTCCGTCGTCCTCGTAAAACATCTTTTTCCTCGCTCTATCCCGTTTGTTGGTCAAACATGGACAACGCACCAACACACCGTCGGCAAAATAATGGGGGGGGTTCGGAATGAACATCAACTACATGCGCACCTTCTTGGTCGCTCTTGAGACCGGCTCCTTTTCGGCCACCGCACGGCATCTCGGCCTCACCCAACCCGCCGTAAGCATGCAAATTCAAGCGCTCGAAGATTACTTCGGGGCGAAGCTAATCGAGCGCCAGGGGAGAAAGCTAGAGCTCACCCGAGCCGGCGTGCTGGCCCTGCAGAATATTAAGGCCTCGCTCGACCTCGTGGATTTGACGCGTAGGAACATAGACGAATTGGCCACCGAGGTCGTCGGCCCCGTGTTGGTGGGTGCCAGCACGGTGCCTGGCGAGCATCTCTGTCCTTTCCTCATGGGCATTTTTATCAAGCGCTACCCCATGGTCAAACCGCGCCTGATTATCGAAAACACCTCCCTGGTGCTAGCCAGACTGCACCGCCATGAACTTGACGTGGCTATAGTCGGAGCTCCCCCCAAGGAGTTTGAACTACATGCCGAACCGATTTTTCATGATGAGCTGATCCTCTTCATCCACCCCGCCCATCGCTTGGCCACCAAGGCGCAAGTGTCCCTTGACGATGTCCATGGCGAACCTTTCATCGGGCGCACCGCAGGTTCCGGCAGTCGACTAGTTTTAGAGCGCGAATTGGCGCGCCATGGGTTGAGCGCCGGCCGATTGATGGTCGTGCTTGAGGTGAGCACCTCCTTGGCCGCCGTCAATGCCGTGGAGGCGGGCGTAGGTCTCGCCTTTGTTTCATCTCTTGCTGCGGGGGCCTCCATCAGGGCGGGCCGGGGGGTGGCAAGACGCCTAGAGGGATTGACATTTTCGCGGGCGCTCCACCTAGTCACTTCCCCTCGCCTTTACAATGGTCGGGCGGTTGCCGAAATGGCTAAATTCTTGCGCTCCACCGAGGCGCGCGCCGTTGGCGAAGGGAGGCAGCGCGAGTGGCAGAAATTAAGTTAACCTCACTATCCGCAGGCGGCGGCTGAGCGAGCAAATTAGAGCCGGGCGCTCTAGAAAAAATCCTTCGTCACCTGCCCAAAGTCGCCCATCCGCGCGTTTTAGTGGGGATAGAGACCAGCGACGACGCGGGCATCTACCTGCTTAATGACAGCACCGCCTTGGTGCAGACGGTAGATTTCTTTAGCCCCATGACCGATGACCCCTACCTTTTTGGGCAAATTGCCGCAGCGAATGCCTTGAGTGATGTCTACGCCATGGGCGGCACACCCCTTACCGCGCTGAACATCGTCTGTTACGCGAGTTGCATCGCGCCCGAAGTCATGGGTGAGATCCTGCGTGGCGGGAGCGATAAGGCCACAGAAGCCAATGTGGCCATTATCGGCGGCCATACGGTCGATAATGCCGACATCAAGTACGGCTTAGCGGTCACCGGCATAGTTAGCCCAGCGGCCATTATTTCTAACCGCGGAGCGCGACCGGGAGATTTGCTCATTCTCACCAAACCCCTCGGGAGCGGCATCATCGCCACCGCCACCAAGGCCGCGATGGCCGAAGCCACGCATACAGCGGCGGCTTTCCTCCTCATGGCCACTTTGAACAAAGTTGCCGCCGAGGCCTTCGCTCCCTTCGCCGTCAAGGGCGGCACCGACATCACCGGGTTTGGCCTGCTTGGGCATAGCGTGGAGTTGGCGCAAGGCAGCGAGGTCGAGATTATCCTGCGGTCTTCTTCCATCCCTTTACTCCCCGGCGTTCTAGGTTATGCCGCCATGGGCTTGGTGCCGGCCGGCGCCTATCACAACCGGGCGCATTTTGGGCGCTACGTCGACTTGGCCGCGTCAGTCGATGAAGTGTGGAGTGATGTCCTCTACGACCCGCAGACCAGCGGCGGATTGCTCTTTGCCCTAGACGAGCAAAAAGCCAAAGCGGCCCTCGCCGCCCTGCAGAGCAGAGGGGTTCAGGCCGCGGTGGTGGGTAGGTGTGTTGCCGGCGCAGTCGGGCGCGTCACGGTACTTTAGCCTAGGGCAATTCTTCGTGCCCGGGGACCCTCTTTAGCCGCGCGAGCAGGGGTTTTAGCTGGGGTAGGCCCGCGGCGATGAGGTTTTCGAGGATGCTGATGCTTTCTACCGCAAAGAGAAAGCCATATACCAGCGTCTGGCTCAGGATCGCCGCCACTTCCGTTTGCACCACATGCTGCACCTGCGCGCTGAGCACCCCGAGCACAAAGTAGGCTACCAGTTTAATGAATGTACCGCGAAAGGCCTTTTTGCTAGACAGCTCCCCCGTGGCAATGGCCGGCACCAGGCCGCCTTGCGCGGCGGCGATGGCCACTAGCTTGGTCGCCAAGTCGAGCATCACCGCAATCATTACCGCAAGGAAGGCGGCGTCTGGTTCTACGAGGTAGCAGAATACCGACCACAAGATGGCGATGGCGCGTACTAAGCGCGGGCGCAGAGTTTCTATAGCATGGGCTAGTAGCTGCATGGTCTCGTCTCCCCCCTGGCCGCCTTCACGGCCTGTTAATTACCGAAAACGGTCTGGACGCCGCGGCTCACTACTCTGGCCCCTAAGCTATCGACTAGGGCACCGCCCTGGCTTAGGAAGACATCGTGGGCGATAATTGCCGCCATCGCGGCCGCAACTTCGCCTTGGGTCAGGTTGTCGCGGGGGTCGGCCACCGAAATAGTCACCGGCTGGCCTGCGGCGTTAGTAAACACCATCTGCAAAGTCTTGTTCATCATGCCACCTCCTTTCTCTCCGATTAGTCCGATAGTCCGCTAAATGGTCTGGTTTTGTCACTACTGAGCGATTACCCGGGCTTCGTCCAGGCGGTGGACGAAGAGGACGGGGTGCTGCTGCAGACTGCCGAGCAATGCGGCGACGGCTGCTACCGCGGTGTCCGAGGCGGTGTGCCGCATTCTGTTATAGGTACGGTTGCGCAGCTGGGGAGAACCATCCGTGTTCTGCCCCACATGAAGGGTCACGCGCATGCGGGAGAGCAAGTTTTCGCGAATAGCCATTTTTTTCACCTCCTTCGCTTCTTGGTTGAGTCGGCCGACTCACTGACCAAAGCATAATACCGTTCATGCGTCGCGTCTAAGGTCGAGTTTGGACAAAGTTCGAGCCTTTTTTGTCGCCAAAGGGAGAAAAATGCAACAAAAATAGGCCTACCCCCACAAAGTAGGCCCTGCAACGGATTAACGCAGACCCATTACACCGTCGTCCTCGCGGATCACCATTTTCCTGGCTCTGTTACCGTTTGCTGGTCAAACAAGGACAACGCACCAACAGTGCGCTGCTACGAAGTACCTATCTCTAATCAGGACGTAAATTTAGGAGGC
>QLUC01000110.1 GCA_018725275.1 Bacillota bacterium
GTCGAAGGTGTTAACGCCCTTCATCAACCCAATCGTCCCGATAGAGATGAGGTCTTCGACGTCATCCCCTGCGGAATCATATTTTTTGACGATATGGGCTACCAAGCGCAGGTTGTGCTCAATGAGCATGCACCTGGCCTGTTGGTCCCCCTTTTTGTAGGCTAGAAGGTACTTATGCTCTTCCTCGTCACTGAGGGGTTGCGGGAATGAATTGTTCGAGACGTAAGAAAAGAATACCTGCCAGTCCCCTGGCAACGCCAACAGCCTTGCCAGCAGCGCTAGTAGCAACATCTTCGTACTCCTCTCTAGGGTTATTCCCCAGTATATGCAAGAGAGGAGTGATTATCACCTCAGGGAAGCGCGGAGGATGGAGTACTCAGGAACGGATTCATGGTAGGGCACAAAGACTAGTTGCTGCGCATGGCGGGCCGCTTCGAGGGGGTGTAGGGTCTGTCGGTCAAGAATGCCCCCAACTTCAATAGGCCACGGACCCCCACCGGGACTAATGATTTCGGCCTTTGTACCGACCCTAAAATGTCCTCTTTGCTCAATTAACAACCCGTATTCCGGGGCAAATCCCCGCACAATTCCTAAAAATTGCGCCTCTCCCTGCCCTTTGTTGCCAGCATAGAGGTGGTCAAGACTCGTTGGTTTCTCTAAAAAAAATCCACCTGTATAGTCGCGATGATTGACTTGCGTAAGTTCCTGCTGCCACTGTGGGGGCAGCTCGACTCCCCTAGCGAGGGCGTCTATGGCTAGACGATAGGCGCGTGTAATGGTCGCCACATAGTAGACGCTCTTCATGCGTCCCTCTATTTTAAGCCCATGGAGCCCAAGCTGTAAAATATCTGCCAAGTAAGGGTAGAGGCAAAGGTCCTTAGAGTTCATAATATAGGCCCCCCGCGCATCTTCCTCGATGGGAAAGTACTGCCCGGGACGTTTTTCTTCGACTAAGGCGTACTGGTAGCGGCAAGGGTGTGCGCACTCACCTTTATTGGCATCGCGACCAGTCATGTAGTTGCTGAGCAAACACCGCCCCGAATAGGAAATGCACATCGCCCCATGAATAAACATCTCCAGTTCGACCTCGGGGACATAGCCACGGATTTCGCTTATTTCCGCACCACTTAATTCACGGGCTAGAACGACCCTCTTAATGCCCTGTTCCTGCCAAAACCGCACCGCCAGATGGTTAACGGCATTAGCCTGGGTGCTGAGGTGCAAGTCCATGAGGGGTGCATACTTGCGGGCCAACATGAGGACCCCGGGGTCACTCAGAATGATGGCGTCCGCGCCGATAGCGGCAATTGCCTCGAGGTACATAGGCAATTCCTTAAGGTCGTCGTTGTGCGGGATGATATTGACCGTCACATATACTTTTCGCCCTATTCTATGGGCATATTGAATACCTTCCGCCAGTTCCGACAGAGTAAAGTTGCCGGCGTAGGCCCTGAGGCCAAACTGCGGCCCGGCGGCATACACAGCATCGGCGCCATACTGTAAGGCAAAGACTAACTTTTCCAGCGTTCCCGCCGGAGCCAACAATTCTGGAAGTGTGCGCATGGAGCCTCCTCTAGCGGCGTGCCTGCCGTATGGCCGCTAAATGTTGTTCGTAAGTGATACTAAAAATGTGGGAACGATCGCTCTGCGCCACAAAAAACAAGTAGCGCGTCTCGGCGGGATTAAGGGCCGCAGCGATTGAAGCCAGCCCGGGGTTCGCAATGGGACCCGGCGGCAGCCCAAGGTGGCGATAGGTGTTGTAGGGCGATACTATCTCGAGGTCGGCATATAATAAGGGGCGCGGCGTGCCCAGCAAGAACTGAATGGTAGCGCAAGATTCCAGGCGCATATTGCGGCGCAGTCGATTAAAAAAAACACCGGCAATGACTGGTCTTTCGGCCTGTTTGACTGCTTCCTTCTCCACAATGGACGCCATGGTGACCAATTGGTGCAAGGTATACCGCTGACTAAGCGGTGACGAAGCGAACATAGGAGGCACGATTTCATTGAAACGTGCGGCCATGATACGCACTACCTGCTTAGGATGCACATCCGGCGGAAATTGATAGGTATCCGGGAATAGGTAACCCTCTAAGCGGTTATGCACGCCGGTGGGGATACTTTCCAGATAGGCAAACGGCAGCTCGACTTCTTGCAGCGCCTGCAGAAACTCGTTTTGCGTGAAAAGGCCCCGCTTCTCAAAGAGCAAACCTATGCCGGGGAGCGTCAACCCTTCCGGTATGGTGACCCTGATGCTCGAGTCGATGACGTCCCCTTTAATGATTGTCTCCACCACCTCCCCCAATGATAAGGAAGGAGAAAGGTCATAGGTACCTGCTTGCAATTTGGCTGCTTGACCTCTAAGGCGGACAAACAAGGTAAAGGCAGCACCACTTCTGATAATGCCTTCGCTCTGTAACTTCCGGCCGATGACCACAACAGGGCTGCCGGGAGCAATAGTCACCAACATATTTTCGCCATGGCCCAAGGGAAGGTAGAGATAAACAACATATACTGAGGTGAGTCCCAAAATCAGGCTGACCACAAAGGCCCCAAGCACCATCCACAAGACCCGGTCCCGGCCAAAAAAGTCCGGCACGAGCTATCACCCCCTCGACTAGTTTCCATTATATCAGAACAGAAAAAAATCGGGCACTGGAATTTCTCCAACCCGATTTTTAGCCTACTTCTTGGTCGGCTCGCCGCCACAGGCGCACCCGCCATGGTCTTCATGATCATGGTCATGGTCTTCGTCTTCGTCTTCGTCTTCTTCACATTCGTCTTCTTCAAGACAAAGCTCCCACTCAGCCACTACCTTGTCCCACTCGGCATCGTCTTCAATGTCGACAATGATGTCTTCGCCATCTTCGCCCTGCTCGATTCTCATGATAATGGCTTCGTCGTCTTCGGCATCCTCAGCTAGGGGGAAGAGCACCGCATACTGTTTGCCATCTACTTCGAGCACTTGGACAACCTCAAACTCGTATTCGTTGCCTTCCTCATCGGTGAGGACGATAACTTCTTCGCGTCTTTCTTCGTTCATTGGTAAAAACCACCTCTTTCGCCATGGTAGCTACTATTGTATCTTACAGCAAACGATTAGTCAACTTCGGGTCTTCGTGCGTTCCTATCAAGAAACCCCTGCAGAATTATCTGCGCGGCCATCTTGTCAATGACTTCCTTGCGCTTCTGCCGCGAGACGTCGGCCGTAAGGAGGGTGCGCTCTGCGACGGCGGTAGAAAAGCGTTCGTCGGCGTAATCGAGTGGCAGCGAGATGCTCCTCTTGAGCACGGCCACAAATGCTTGCACTTTTTCAGCCTGGGGACCAAGGCTGTTGTTCAGGGAGCGTGGCAGGCCAACTACCAAGTGAGTTACGCCGTACTCTAGTATGAGCCTCTTTAGTTCCGCAATATCCTTCGCCTGCGACCGACGAACTACCACGGTAATCCCTTGCGCCGTTAAGCCCAGCGGGTCACTAATGGCCACGCCAATATTTTTGTCCCCCACATCAAGGCCCATCACTCTTTGCCGTATCATCTAATTACTACTCCCCTATATCACTTTTAAATAAAAGCCCTTGCAATGGGCGACGCAGTAACCACAAAGCACGCAGCGGGAGTGATCTATGGCGAGTTTATTCTCAATAACCTGAAGGCAAGCAGCCCGACAATGCGGCACGCACTCCCCACATCCCTCACACCATGGCTCGACAATGAGGCGGCGTTCCCCTCGGTCTGACGCCAGCGAATATGAGGGCGGAAAAGCACCTGTGGTAAAAAATGCCACATTGGCGTCAATATCGCTTTCACACCCCATGCCCACGGCGAGCGATTTCACCCCGGGGAGATTCTGGACATAACCAAGGGCGAGGGCAGCCTCGCGGAATAGCGCACCACCCGCCAGAGCCTTCATGGCATAGACGCCAATGCCCCGTTCTGCGGCGAGGCCCAGGCTATCTGCCATTTCTTGGGGCGTACCGTCCGCAATACCAATGCCCGCCAGGTTAATAAGGGGGTGGATGATGTCTATTTCTGGGCATTGCAGGGCCGCTTGTACCCCAGCCACATGATGAGTGGAAAGACCAACAGCCCTCACCACACCCGCTTCTTTCATGCGCAGCAGGTACTCGAGCGCTCCACGATGCCCGCGCAAGGTGTGCTCCGACTCCTGCTCGTGCAGGAGAAAAATATCTATATAATCTCGATTAAGCTCGCGGCGAGCCCTGTCGACGCTCCGCGCCATCGTTACAGCGTCATCGGCGTAGCTCTTGCTGGCGATGACCACTTCATCAAGGCATCCGGCGAGACCAAGACGCAGATGGCTGTAGGTGCCATAACACTCCGCGGTGTCAAAAAAGTTTATGCCGCGCTCAAAGGCGTAGCGCAACAAACGCCCCCCGACTGTAGGGCTGATATCCTTTTGCAGGGGACCAAGAGTGAGGGTGCCATAGCAAAGCGGCGATACCTGTATACCAGGGCACAGTGGAACACGGCGCAATCTAGCCTCTGTTAAGATAGGAGTCTATTAGCTCCTCTAGTATTTCATCGCGCTCGACGCGACGAATGGTGTTGCGAGCTTGCTTGTGGTAGGTAATATAGGCAGGGTCGCCGGACAAAAGGTAGCCCGCAATATGGAAGGACGGATTGTAGCCTTTTTCGCGCAAGGCCTCGCAGACCTGCTCGAGGACATCTCGCACCAATTGTCGGCGGTCTAACTCGACTTTTTGGATGAGTTTAGTGTCGTCCATGCGTTCATTCATCAAAAATCCCTCCTAACATAGGTCCTACATCTAGTCTAGCATACTATACCCCATCGCGCTTTATACTGCCCTAGTCCGGCAACTACTGTCATCTAATTGTCATATTTTGAGCTGGGCTTCTACTAATGCCAGCACCGCCTGTAAAGCGTCGGGCAAGCTAGCGGGGTCTTTGCCACCAGCTTGGGCCATGGTTGGCTTGCCGCCACCACTCCCGCCGGTGCGCTTGGCCACCTCGCGCACTAGGTTACCCGCATGCAG